>JBLNAW010000080.1:0-36380 GCA_050259555.1 Solirubrobacterales bacterium | reverse complement strand
CGACGTCGAGGCCGCTTTGGAGAGCCCGGAACTCCCCGACCCTGAGTGAGCGGTCGCGACCACGCACGGGTGCGATAGACCCGCTTGGGTCACGTCTCCACGGTCCTCGGGCCGCCCGCATATCAACCTGATAGGACGATGCGCTGGATGCACCCGCCTGCGATGGTCCTCGGAGAGGTCGTTGACCGGGCACAGATGCCCTCGTGCGAGAGGGAGCGTCCGATGACCGAGCCGAGGGGGCGTGATGCCATGAGCGGTGGAGATCCGGGCCAGCTCCGGCAGGAGATCGAGAGTCTCGAGCGTGAGCGGGACCGTCTGAGGGGAGAGGTCGACCGGCTCCATGGGCCATCCGCGCCACGGCGGTTACGTGCGATCGCGGCCGTGGCCCTCGTCGTCGTGTCGGTGGTGGCGTTCGCGGCCGCGGTGCCGGGCACGTGGACCCGCCGGACCGTCCTGAACACGGACCGGTACGTGGAGTACACCTCGCAGATCGCTGCCGAGCCTGCGGTCCAGCAGCGCCTCGCGGCCAGGATCACCGACGCCGCGTTCGAGGCGCTCGACGTCGAGGCCAGGCTACGGTCCGCCCTGTCCGGCGTGCGGACCGAGCTCGGCTTCCTCGCCGGCCCGATCACGCAGGCCGTCCATGAGCGGATCCGGTCCCGTGTCGAGCAGCTCCTCGCGAGCGAGACGTTCCAACGACTGTGGGCCGAGGCCAACCGTGTTGCCCACGCGCAGATCCTCGCGGTGCTCGGGGGTGACTCCGAAGCCGTGAGGATCGTCGACGGCAAGGTGGTGCTGAACACCCTTCCGATCGTGAACGAGACGCTCAAGGATCTCACCGGGCTGGTCTCCGATCTGGTCGGACGACCGGTCCAGATGCCGGAGATCACCGCGACAACGGTCCCGAGCGAGGCCATCACGCAGATCGAGTCGGCCCTCGGCGTCGATCTTCCCGACAACCTCGGGGCGATCGAGATCTACGACGCGAACGAGATCGAGGCCGTCCAGCAAGCCGTCAACCTGTTCGACCGGGCGGTCGTTCTCGTCGTGGTGCTGTGGGTGCTGACGTTCGCGGCCGCGCTCCTCGTTTCGCAGCGACGTCGGCGGACGCTGCTGCAGCTGCTCGTCGCGTCCACGATCGTCCTCGTCCTCGAACGGCGGTTCGCCATCGCCACGGTCGACAGCGTGGTGGCCGGACTCGCACCCGAGGCGCGAGCCGCCGGCCGGGCGATCGCCGATGTGCTCCTCGGGGGCCTCCTCCGGTACACGAAGTGGCTCCTGTGGATCGCCGTCCTCGCGAGCGCGATGGCCCTGGTCACCGGGCCCTACGGCTGGGCCACGCGGATGCGCAGCGGTGTCGTGGACGTCGTGGCTGCCGCGGTCGGAGCCGTGCGAGGGACGCAGGCCGGACCGACCGCTCGCTGGGTCGCCTCACGGCGCGACCCGCTGATGCTCGCAGGCGCCGCGCTGTTCGTCCTGGTCCTGCTCGTGGTCGATGTCGGGGTCGCGGGGTTCCTCCTGCTGACGGCGATCCTCGCCCTCTTCGAGCTGGCGGTCTGGAGGACGGCGGCGGCTCTCGCGCCACCCGCCCTCGCCTAGGCTGCATGGTGGTCACGCAGAGGACCCGATGAGTCCATCCCAGGAGACCCGGAGCAGCGGAGGTCCGGCTCTGTCCGCGCGTCCGGACCTCGGCGACGGGTCGGGTGAGAAGCTGGCGCGGAAGCTCCGCGCTCGCGTCGTGCAGACTCGTCTCCGCATCGAGGGAACCAGGCGGAGGGTCGAGGAGACCGCACCGCGCATCCCCGCACTGGATGCAGGG
Organism: Solirubrobacterales bacterium; assembly: GCA_050259555.1. Classification (GTDB taxonomy): domain Bacteria; phylum Actinomycetota; class UBA4738; order UBA4738; family HRBIN12; genus HRBIN12. Next base: position 34,561 of record JBLNAW010000080.1, on the reverse strand, counting down.
CTCAAGAGCGTCCGCACCGACCGAGCGGTGGGTGGCAGCCTCCTCGCGGGAGCGGTGGCGTTCCGGCTGTTCCTGTGGCTGGTCCCCGTCTCGCTCGTGCTCGTTGGGGGCCTCGGGATCGCAGCGCGCTCCGGCACGACCGATGCCTCCACGTTGAACGACCGCCTCGGGCTCAGCAGGTACATCGCGGAGTCGATCGCGGCGAACTCGAGTGCCGGGTCTGTGGTCGCGTTCGTCATCGGCGCCTTCGCGCTCTGGTGGGCGGGCATCGGCGCCTTCAAGGCCCTCCGAGCGATCCATCAGCTGGCATGGCGACTACCCGTCACGCCCGCGCGAGGAGCGTGGAAGGGCGGGCTCTGCTTCACGGGCGCCACCCTCGGATCGTTCCTCCTGGCTGCGCTCGTCTCTCGGATCCGCGCCGACGCCCCGGGGGTCGGGCTCGCATACACCCTCCTGCTCGTGCTCTTGTGGGCGGGCGTCTGGTTCGCTGCGTCGCTCGCGCTCCCACATGCCGATGCACCGCCCAAAGCGCTGATCCCCGGAGCGCTCCTGTTCGCGATCGGGATCCAGGTCCTCCATCTGGCGACCGTGCTGTACTTCGCGCGTCGGATCGCGCACGCCTCGGAGGTGTACGGACCGCTCGGGATCGCGATCGGCCTGCTCGTGTGGCTATACGTGATCGGGAGGGTGGCGGTCGCCGCGCCCGTCCTCAATGCGACCCTGCTCGCGCGGCAGCCAGAAGAGCAGGGTCCGGGGACGGCCCGGCCGGATGGACGGAGATCGCGATGATCCTGCAGATGCCGAACACGCCGATCGGTCGGAACCAGCCCACCCCGTCGAGCGATCCACCGCCGGACGACCCGGCAACGCCCGCCGACGAGCGAGGAACGCCGGCCAACGACCTGGAAGCCGTCGCCCTCCAGTCCCTGCGGGTCGCGATCGGAGCCGTCGTCGCCGGCGCTGCCGTCGGCGCCCAGCTCGTTCGCCACACGTTGGGTGAAGACCGGGACCCGGGCGGCGAGCCGGGACAGCCGCCGCTTCCGGCCCTCGTCGTCGGAGCGACCCTCGGTCTCGCCGTCGAGACGATCACCCGGGCGACGACCGCCGCGATGAGAACGGTCGGCACGCTCGCGCCCTGGGGATCGTGGGTCTTCGCGGCGAGCGGCGCGCAGCGAGCCACTCAGCGTTCGATGACTCGGTTCAACGCGCGGTGGCAGGACCTCGCCCCTCACGCGGAGGAGGCCGCGGCCGCGTTCATGCGCGAGATCGTGCCGGCCGTCGCGCAGGCGGTCCTGGACCGACTCGATCTCACCGCGCTCATCGAGGAGCGTGTGGATGTCGAGTCCCTCGTGGGCGGCGTGGACCTCGACGCCGTCGTCGCCCGGGTCGACGTGGACCGGATCGTCGAGCGCGTCGACCTGGATCGGATCGTGGACCGTGTCGATATCGAGCGGATCGTCGCCCGGCTCGACCTGGATGCGCTCGTCGCTCGGGTCGATCCCGACCCCGTCGTCGCCAAGGTCGACATCGACGCGGTGATCCGACGGGTGGAGCTCACCCGGCTGGCACGCGAGGTGATCGAGGAGCTCGACCTGCCGGCCCTGATCCGAGAGTCGACGGAGGGCGTGACCACCGAGGCCGTCCACGACCTGAGGTACGGCGCCGTGGACGCGGATCGTGCGGTCGCACGCGTCGTCGACAGGATCCTCGGGCGGCGCAACCATCGAGCACCCCACGAGCCCGAGGTTGGCGATGACGTCGGAGCCGGACCATGAGCCTGGCGCTCCCCGCCGATGCCCGAGGGTTCCAGGGAGAACGGGCAGGGATCGTGTCCCGAGCGGTCGCCGGGGTGCTCGATCTCGTGGTCGTCGCAGTGCTCATCGTCGGGGCCGTCGTGGCTCGATCGGTCTGGGCCTTCTTCTTCTCGGACGCCGCGCCGCTCCGGCTCAACTGGCCGTCGAGGTTCGGCCTGCTCTCGCTCGGGGGCGCGGTGCTCCTCGTGTACCTCGCCTGGGGGTGGGCGAGGACCGGGAGGACCGTCGGCAAGCGGGTCGTGGGACTCGCCCTCGTCGACACCTCGGGCAGACCCGTCTCGGCGCTGGTGGCGATCGCGCGGGCCGCCCTGTACGTCGTGTTCCCGATCGGGCTGCTGTGGTGCTCGGTCAGCGGGACGCGGCGTTCCGTGCAGGATCTGCTGCTGCGGACGGCGGTCGTGTACGACTGGCGCGGCCGGGGACGGCGGCGCTGACCGTGGGAGACCGCCCCGGCCTCGGCACGGCCCCGCCCCCATGTTCCGCAGTGTGGGTCTTGACGCCATCGCTCCGTCGGGGGTTGGCCGTCGGGACTCCTGAGACCGAGGAGGAGGCATCACGGCGCGTCGGCGATCCACGTCGATACCTCCCGCGACGACCTGATGCAGAGCCTCGGACTCGGCTCCGAGCTCCCCGGGCTGTTCCGCGAGCGCCTGATCGAGCACGGCTGGAGCTACGCGCCTCCCTGCCTTCCGTTCGTCGCCGTCGGGATCCTGCGCGCGCGAGGCTTCCTGCGCCGGTACCTGTCCGCGTGGGCGGCGGTGCTCGTCCTCGGGGGCGGCGTCGCGTTCGTGACGGGGTGGTTCCCCGCCGAGCGGCTCGTGACGTTCGCCTTCGCGATCCCGATCGGCCTCGGCCTCGGCATCCCCGATGTCGTGTGTGACGTGACGGGCCGAGGGTCCGGAACGGCGGCTCGATGGCAGAAGCCCGCCGGCTGGGCGATCGGCGCGGCTGTCGTGATCGCGTTCGTCTGGCCGACGGCATCGGTGTGGTTCGGCACCCCCCCGAAGTTGTTCCCGCTCGAAGTGCAACGTGTCACCGAGGCATCGAGGTTCATCTCGGCGGTGCCACCCGGCACGCGGCTGGTCTTCACCGCGAGCGGCAGGCAGCCCATCGCGTCCTTCTTCTGGACCGAGGCCGGCAACGCGATCCGCGCGGCGGTCCCGGCGGTTCGGATCCGGGACGTCCGCGTCGTCCTGCCGAGCTCGTTCGAGGCCGTGGCGACGCAGGGGATCGAGGATCGGCTCGTGGTTCGGGCGTCGGAGTCCCAGGCGTTCGACGGCATCGACGCTCCCGCGGACCTGGTGTGGTTCGACCTCGCCCCATTCGACCGCACGGACTACGGGAAGCCGTTCGGGACCCCCGATGGATATCCGGGCTCCTCGACCGTCCTTCGGCCGCAGGTCTCCTCGCAGGGCGTCGCGATCGTCGGCCCTCATCCGGGGCCGGGGACGGATCTCGACCCACTCGAGGCGTCCTCCTTCGTCCGGATCGCGCTCGGCTGCCTCGCCGCGCTCGCCCTCGCCGAGGTGATCGGGTTCGGATGGGCTTGGTCGGTCACCGCGCGGGCCATCGATGCGCTCGCGGTGGCCCCGGCCGCCGGGTTCGCGATGTTGTTGGCCACCCGGATCGCGGCCGCGCCGTTCGCCGTGGCGCCGTCGTCGATGGGGATCTCACTCGCCGTGGCCGGTGCCGCGGGCGGGGGGTACCTCGTGGCGATGTGGCTCCGCCGCGCCCGTATGCTCGGCGGATGAACCGCGAGCCGGAACCGCTCGTCGATCGGATCGGGATCCTCCGCCCCCTCCGGATCCGGGACTTCCGGCTGCTGTGGACCGGTCTCACCGTCTCGATGGTCGGCGACGGCATCTACGTCGTCGCGGTCGCGTGGCAGGCCTACCAGATCTGGAACCGGCCATCGGCGCTCGCGGCGGTGGGGCTCGCGTGGAGCATCCCGCAGATGGTGCTCCTGCTGTTCTCCGGGGTGCTCTCGGACCGGCTCGACCGCCGGCACCTGATGATCGCGGGCGACCTCGTCCGGCTCGTCGCGATCGGCGTGGTCGGGCTGCTTGCTCTCGCGAACGAGCTCACCCTGCCGAGGCTCGTCGGTCTCGTCGTCGTCTACGGGATGGGCCAAGCCGTGTTCGGACCCGCCTTCTCCTCGATCCTGCCCGCGATCGTGCCCGACGACCTCCGGGTGCAGGCCAACTCCCTCGCGCAGTTCGTGCGGCCGTTCACGCTCGCGCTCGTGGGGCCGGTCGTGGGCGGGCTGCTGATCCGGTGGCTCGGGCTCGGCTGGGCGTTCCTCGTCGACGCCGGCACCTTCGTGTTCTCGGCCGCGATGATCCTGTCGATGCGCGCGCGAGCCGTCCACCGCGAGGAGCGCGAGCATGCCTCGATGTGGAACGACCTCACCGAGGGCCTGCGCTTCGTTCGGCGTCACACGTGGCTGTGGGTGTGCATGGCGGCGGCCACGGTGAGCCTGCTCTTCACGTGGGGCCCGTGGGACGTGCTCGTTCCGTACGTCGTGAAGAACGACCTGCACGGCTCCGCTGCCTCGCTCGGCGTCGTCTACGGGGCGGGTGGGCTCGGCGCGGTCGCGGTCGCGCTCGCGATGGGTCAGCGCGGCCGCTTGCCCCGCAAGCCGATCACGGTGCTCTACCTGGCGTGGGCGTTCGGGATGCTGCTCGTCGGCGGGTTCGGACTCGTGACCGATCTCTGGCAGGCGATGGCGGTCTCGCTGGTCGCCGAAGGGAGCCTGACCCTCCTGTTCGTGACCTGGACCACCCTCGTCCAACGGCTCGTGCCCGCCGAGATGCTCGGCCGCGTATCCAGCCTCGATTGGCTCATCTCGACCGCGGGGGTGCCGCTCTCGTTCGCCCTCGTCGGTCCGGCCGCCTCCGTGTTCGGCACGGACAAGACCCTGATCGCAGCGGGGGTGCTCGGCGCCGGGATCACGGTCGCGTTCATGTACGTCCGCGGCGCCCGCGATCCCGAGCGAGACGGCAGCCTGGCCGAGCCGGCCACGGCGTAGCCGCGCGCGCTCTCGCGCGGTGTGGTCGAATCACATCAGCGCGTCCGGAGGGGAGCCCGCCATGGAGTACATGCATCTCGGGAGGCTGGGGCTGAAGGTCAGCCGCCTGTGCCTCGGCACGATGAACTTCGGTCCGGAGACGACCGAGCCGGACAGCCACGCCATCATGGACCGTGCGCTCGAGCACGGCATCAACTTCTTCGACACCGCGAACGTCTACGGGCGCAGCAAGGGGGTCGGCGCCACCGAGACGATCATCGGGAACTGGTTCGCCAAGGGCGAGGGCCGCCGCGAGAAGGTGGTGCTCGCGACGAAGGTCTACGGCGAGATGGCCGAGTGGCCGAACGAGTCTCGTCTGTCGGCGCTCGCGATCCGGAAGGCCTGCGATGCAAGCCTGAAGCGCTTGCAGACCGACCACATCGACCTGTACCAGATGCACCACATCTACCGGGCGGCCGACTGGGCCGAGGTCTGGCAGGCGTTCGAGAGCCTCGTCCAGCAGGGCAAGGTCCTCTACGTCGGCTCGAGCAACTTCGCCGGCTGGCACATCGCCAAGGCCAACGAGGTCGCGCAGACCCGTCACCTCCTCGGGCTCGTCTCCGAGCAGTGCCTCTACAACCTGCACGATCGGATGAGCGAGCTCGAGGTCCTCCCGGTGTGTGCGGCGTACGGCATGGGCGTGCTCCCGTGGAGCCCCCTGGGTGGCGGGCTCCTGGCCGGGGTGCTCGGCAAGATCGAGGGCGGCCGCCGCTCGGGGGAATGGGTGCAGGAGGACCTGCCGAAGTTCCGCGACCAGATCCAGGCGTACGAGACGTTCTGCAAGGAGCTCGGGGAGCAGCCGGCCGACGTCGCGCTCGCGTGGCTCCTCGCGAACCCCGTCGTCACCGCGCCGATCATCGGTCCGCGCACGGTCGAGCAGCTCGACGGCTCGCTCCGCGCGCTCGAGCTCGAGCTCGACGCGGCCGCGATGGGACGGCTCGACGAGCTGTTCCCCGGCCCCGGCGGCGCGGCGCCCGAGGCCTACGCCTGGTAGGTCGGGCTCGCCGATGCGGTAACGTCCCGGGTGGATGGCCCCGGAACAGCGACCGGCGGAGTTCGCCCCCATCTCGGAGGAGGAGCAAGCCGTCCTCCTCCAGGTGGTCGAGCTGCTGCGCCGCCTGAAGTACGGGACCGTGCTGCTCGTGGTGCAGGACGGCAAGGTCGTCCAGATCGAGATGGCCGAGAAGATCCGCCTCGTCTGAGGGGTTCTCGGGCCTCCCGGCTTGACGGCACCCCGATCCGCTGTTACGACTAGTGCCTGCACGGGGCGACCGGACCACCGGAACCCCGTTTCCTCCATCCCCCCGAACCGCCTTTCGGTTGACCGGACCACCGGAGACCGAGTCGGCAGACCCAACTCGCCGGTCAACGAAAGGAGTTCCCTATGCGAGCACCACGTCTCGGCGTGCGCCTGTTCGCCCTCACCGCAGTCCTCGCGATCCTCGCGACCGCCTGCAGCAGCGACTCGGGCGACGGTGCGGACCCCTCCGCGTCCGGCGGCGCCTGCACGCCGGCCGACACGCCGGTCATCACGTTCGCGGCGTACAGCACCCCGCGCGAGGTGTACGGCAAGATCATCTCGGCCTTCCAGACGAAGTGGAAGGACGAGCACGACGGCCAGCAGGTCATCTTCCAGGAGTCCTACGGTGGCAGCACGACCCAGGCCCAGAACGTGGTCAACGGGTTCGAGGCCGATGTCGTCGCCCTGTCGCTCGGCCCGGACGTCGACTACATCGCCGACGCCGGCCTGATCACGCACGACTGGACGGCAGAGGCCGACGGCGGGATGGTCTCGACCTCGGTCGTCGTCCTCGACGTCCGTCCCGGCAACCCCAAGGGCTTCGCGGACTTCAGCGACATCGGCGCTGCGGGCGTGGGCGTCCTCACGCCGGACCCGGCCTCCAGCGGCGGTGCCCGCTGGAACATCGTCGCGATGTACGGGGCCGCGATGCGGGGCTTCGCCGGGGTCACCGAGGGTGACGAGGCGGGGGCGCAGACGCTGCTCACGAACGTGTTCCACAACGTCATCGCGCTCGACAAGAGCGCGCGCGACTCCATCAAGAACTTCGAGGCCGGCAACGGCGACGTCGCGATCACCTACGAGAACGAGGTGTTCACCGCGCAGGACGCCGGACTTCCGGACGAGGCGGTCTACCCTCCGTCGACGATCCTGATCGAGAACCCGGCCACCGTCGTGGACGTGAACGTGGACAAGCACTGCGTCCGCGACGCCGCCGAGGCGTTCGTCGAGTACCTGCACTCGGACGAGGCCAAGGAGTACTACCGCACCGTCGGGTCCCTGCGTCCCACCGACGCCGCGGCGGCAGCCGCCGGCGACAAGGAGATGGGGTTCCCGCCGATCCAGGACCTGTGGACCGTCGACGACTTCGGCGGCTGGAAGGCCCTCGACGAGAAGCTGTTCAGCGACTCGGGCGTCTTCACGCAGGCCTTCAACGCGGCGCAGGGCTAAGGAGACGTGATGGCAAGCGCCGCGCAGACCGTACGCCGCAGACCCGCTTTCCGTGCCCCCACGGTGACCCGCCTGCGGCACTGGGGCCTGCGCGGCGCGGCCGTCACCTATCTCGTCGCGATGATCGTCGTTCCGGTGATCGCGATCGTGTCGAAGGGGTTCGGGCAGGGCCTCGACACCTTCCGCAGCGCGATGGCGAGCCCGGGGGCGTGGGCGGCGATCAAGCTCACGCTCGTGACCTCGGCGCTCGCCGCGATCATCAACGCGATCTTCGGGACGATGCTCGCGTACGTGCTCGTCCGCTACCGGTTCCGCGGCCGCGGGGTGCTCTCGGCGATCGTCGACCTCCCGTTCGCGATCCCGACGCTCGTCACGGGCGTCATGCTCGTCGCGATCTACGGCCCGAACACGCCGATCGGCAAAGCGTTCGGGAGCGTGGGGATCCAACTGATGTTCAGCCAGCTCGCGGTCCTGCTCGCGCTCTGCGTCGTCACGCTCCCGTTCGTCGTCCGGACGGTGCAGCCGGTGCTCCTTGAACTCGACACGGCCGAGGAGGAGGCCGCGCAGGTGCTCGGGGCTTCGCCCTGGAAGACCTTCCGCGCGGTCGTCATGCCGGCGATCCGGCCGGCGATCGCCGCAGGAGCGCTCCTCGCGTTCGCTCGGGCGCTCGGAGAGTTCGGCTCGATCGTGTTCGTCTCGGGCAACCTGACGAGCAAGACGATGACCGCCCCCTACTTCATCTTCCAGCTCACGAACCAGTTCAAGCCGGAGGAGGCCGCCGCCGTCGCGACCCTTCTGTTCGCGATCTCCTTCCTGCTCGTCCTGCTGACGAGCCGCCTCGTACGGACCGAGCGCAAGGAGGCGAAGGCGTGAGCGTCGCGACCGAGGCTCGCCAGATGATCGACATCACGCCCGGAGGCGCCGAGATGCGGCGCCGCGAACGACGCCGCACGCTCGTCCGCGGCTCCATCGTGGCGCTCTGCCTCCTCTACCTCACGTTCCTCCTCCTCGCTCCGCTCGTCGGGATCGTCCTGAGCGCCTTCGCGAAGGGCCTCCCGACCGTCGTCGAGACCTTCCAGACGCCGAACGTGCAGCACGCGTTCCTCATCACGTTCCAGATCGCGGTCGTCACGTTGGTCGTCACGACGACCCTCGGCGCCGTGACGGCGTGGGTCCTCGTGCGGCACCGGTTCGTCGGTCGCCGGATCATGAATGCGCTCGTCGAGCTGCCGCTCGCGATGTCGCCGGTGACCGTTGGGCTCGCCTGCGTGTTGCTGTTCGGCCGCGGCGGATGGTTCGAGCAGTGGTTCACCGCCCGCGGCATCCAGATCATCTTCGCGCTGCCCTCGATGGTGCTCGTCACGATCTTCATCTGCATCCCGTTCGTGATCCGCTCGGTCGCGCCGGTGCTCGAGGAGCTCGGGACCGAGGAGGAGGACGCGGCGCGGACGCTCGGTGCCTCGACGATGCAGACGCTCTTTCGGGTCATCCTGCCGAACATCCGATGGGGGCTCCTCTACGGCATCGCCCTCACGACCGCCCGTGCGATCGGTGAGATCGGGGCGGTGCTCCTCGTGAGCGGCAACCTCAAGGGCAAGACCGAGACGGCGACGATCTTCATCCTGTACGCGAACGAGGAACGTCTGGACACCCAGGGCTACATCGTGGCGCTCACGCTCGCCGCGATCTCCGTCCTGATGCTCGGTGTGATCGAGATCAGCAAGCGACGCAAGGTGAGGGAGGTCTCGCGATGACGACGACGAAGCCGGCGATCCGGGTCCAGGGCCTGACGAAGCGGTTCGGAGGCTTCGTCGCGGTCGAAGACGTGACGTTCGACGCCGCCGAGGGCAAGATCACCGCGCTCCTCGGGCCGAGCGGCTCGGGCAAGAGCACCGTCCTCCGCATGATCGCGGGCCTCGAGACGCCGACGGCGGGGCGCATCTGGATCGAGGACGACGAGACGACGTTCAAGAGCGTCCAGGAGCGGCGCGTCGGGTTCGTGTTCCAGCACTACGCGCTGTTCCGGCACATGACGGTCGAGCAGAACGTCGCCTTCGGGCTCGCGGTGCGCAAGGAGAGCAAGGCTGAGCAGACGAAGCGCGTCGAGGAGCTCCTGAAGCTCGTGATGCTCCTGCCGTTCCGGGACCGGTACCCGGACCAGCTCTCGGGCGGCCAGCGGCAGCGGGTCGCGCTGGCCCGCGCGCTCGCACCGCGTCCGAAGGTGCTCCTGCTCGACGAGCCGTTCGGCGCCCTCGAGGCCCGCGTCCGCCAGGATCTGCGACACTGGCTCGACGACCTGCACCGCGAGCTCGGCGTGACGAGCCTGCTCGTGACGCACGACCAGGACGAGGCGCTCGAGCTCGCGAACGAGGTGGTCGTGATGCACGAGGGGCGGATCCAGCAGGTCGGCACGCCGACCCAGATCTACAACGAGCCCGAGACCGCGTTCGTCGCCGGGTTCGTTGGGAGCGCGAACGTGTTGCAGGGCAGGGTATCCGGGGGGCATGTGCAGTTCGGCGACCACCGTGTCGCCGGCGCGGACCACCTCGAGGAGGGTGCCGCGGCTCGCGCGTTCGTCCGGCCGCACGACGTTCGGCTGTCCGTCCCCAACGGGCAGCACGACTCGGTCGAGGCTCGGATCGACCGCATCTCGACGCTCGGCTGGCTGTCGCGGGTGATGCTGCGGCTGAACGACGGGCAGGTGATCGTCGCCGAGCTCCCGAACGACGACCTCGTCGATCTCACCGTCGGCTCACCGGTGAACGTCGACCTCCGCCGCGCGAAGGCGTTCGAGGCTCCCGAGCCCGTGGGGGCGCCCTCCGAGTGAGGTCCGGTACCGTGGCGGCGTGACTCGAGGGGGCATCGCGACGTGAGGCGGCTCGTCGTCCTCGCCTTCACGCTCTCGCTCCTCGTTCCCGGATGCTCCGGCTCCGAGGCCCGGGCGCGGGGGAGCGCCGAGGTGCTCCGGCTCGGTGTGTTCCCTACCCTCACCCATGCGCCCGCGCATGTCGGGATCGGCTCGGGGATCTTCGCCGAGACCCTCGCTCCGACGAAGGTCGAGGTGCACACGTTCAACTCGGGGACCGAGGCCGGGGTCGCCCTCCTCTCGGGCTCGATCGACGCGAGCTACATGGGCCCGTGGCCGGCGATCAGCCTGTACCTGCAATCGGGCAAGGTCGCCGTCGTCTCGGGCGCCGCGGTCGGCGGAGCCTCGCTCGTCGTCCGCCGGGGTTCGGACATCGCGAGCCCGGAAGATCTGCACGGCAAACGGATCGCCGTGCCGAACGTCGGGAACACGCAGGACATCGCGCTGCGGACCTGGCTCCACGAGAACGGGCTCGAGGCGACCGACGAGGGGGGTGACGTCGCGATCACCGAGGCCGACGGCTCGCAGCTCCTCCAGCTCTTCCGGGCGGACCGGCTGGACGGCGCATGGGTGCCGGAGCCGTACCCGACGTACCTCGTCGCGAAGGGCGTCGGCGAGGTCCTCGTCGACGAGTCGGACCTCTGGCCGCCGGGCGGGTTCCTCACCGCGAGCCTCGTCGTCTCGACGATCTACATGGACGCTCACCCCGACGTCGTCCGCAGGCTCGTCGAGGCCAACGTCGCGGCGATCCGGTTCGCGCAGGCCTCGCCGCTCCGAGCCCAGGCGATCGCGGAACGGCGGCTCGTGTGGGCCGGCGCCCCGCCGATGGACGCCTCGGTCCTCGCGGCGGCGTGGGGGAAGCTCACGTTCACGTGGGAGCCGGTGCCGGCGGCGATCGAGCAGGTCGCGGAGGACGCGCACGTGCTCGGCGTGCTCGAGGAGGACCCCGGCCGCGCGCTCGGGATCTACCGGCTTGACCCTCTGAACGCCGTCCTCGACGATGAGGGCCTTCCGCCCGTCGAGGTACCCGGATGAGGCAGCGATGACGTCGAAGCCCGCGCTCCACGTGGTTCCCCAGGCCGGAGCCTCGGCCCCCAAGCTCTCGATCCTCGGCGCCTCGAAGTCATACGTGCAGGGCAGCGGCGAGCGCGTGCAGGCGCTCGAGCGCGCGACGCTGGACATCGCGAAGGGCGAGTTCGTCTGCCTGATCGGGCCCTCGGGCTGCGGGAAGTCGACGCTCCTGAACCTGATCGCCGGGCTCGAGCGGCCGGACGAGGGCCAGGTGCTGATGGACGGCCGGCCGGTCTCGGGACCCGGACCCGACCGGGCCGTGCTCTTCCAGGAGCCGTCGCTGTTCCCCTGGATGAGCGTGCTCGGCAACGTGGAGTTCGCGCTCGAGCTCAATGGCACGGCGAGGCGCGAGCGGACCGAGCGTGCGATGGCGTGGCTCGAGAAGGTCCACCTCGCGCGCTTCGCGCTCGCGCAGCCGCACGAGCTGTCGCCCGGGATGCGGCAGCGCGCGACCCTCGCACGGGCGCTCGCCTGCCAGCCCGAGATCCTGCTCGCCGACGAGCCGTTCGGTGCACTCGACGCCCAGTCCCGGGAGATCCTCCAGCGCGAGCTCCAGGCCGTGTGGCTCGAGACCCGCAACACCTTCGTCTTCGTGACCCACAACGTGCGCGAGGCGGTGTTCCTCGCCGATCGCGTCGTGCTGATGTCCGCGCGCCCCGGGACCTTCGTCGCCGAGCATCGCATCTCGTCGCCGCGGCCGCGCGCGTTCGAGGATGTCCTCCTGTCGAAGGTGGTCGTCGACGTGCACGACCACCTGCTGAAGGAGGTGGAGAAGGTTGTCTCGTCCGAGGAGGGTGCTCGGCCAGGTCTGGCCTAGGCTCGCGATCGTCGCGGCCGTGGTCCTCGTCTGGTGGGCGGTCTACACGGCGGGCATCTGGAACTCCGTGCTGCTGCCCTCGCCGGCGAGCGTGGGCGATGCGCTCGTATCGCACCTCGGCGGATCGAACGGGCTCCTCGTCGTCGCCTACCGGAGCGTGTTCCGTCTGTCCATCGGACTCGTGGTGGCGGTCCTGCTCGGGACGCCCATCGGGCTCGCGAGCGCCCGCTGGGAGCTGTTCCAGCGAAGCGTCGGAACGCTCGTGGTCGGTCTGCAGGCGCTCCCGTCGATCGCCTGGCTGCCGCTCGCCATGCTGTGGTTCGGGATCAACGAGAAGGCGGTCCTGTTCGTCGTCGTCATCGGTGCGGTGCCGGCGGTCGCGATCGGTACCGCCGCGGCCGTGCGGATGGTGCCGCCGCACCTGGTACGCGCCGGTCGAACGCTCGGCGCGAGGGGTTGGGTGCTGTATGCGCGCGTGGTGCTCCCGGCGGCCGTGCCCGGGTACATCGCGGGCCTCCAGCAGGCGTGGGCGATCGCCTGGCGCGCCCTGATGGCCGCCGAGCTGTTCGTCGCCGGCGCGCGCGGGTTGGGGCACCTGATCGCCAGGGCCGGCGCGCAGTACGACACGCCGCTCGTGCTCGCGACGATGGTCGTCATCATGCTCGTCGGGATCGCGGTGGATGCCCTGTTCTCCTGGGCCGATCGTCGGGTCCGCCGCCGCCGCGGGCTGCTCGTGCGCGCCGAGGGATAGGCTCCGTTCGGCTCGTGCGCAAGGAGGTTGCCGTGCACCGGAACCGGACGATCCTGTGGGCGCTGCTCCTGATCGGGGTCGGCGTCTTCCTTCTGTTGCAGAACGCCGACCTGATCTCGAACAAGGTCGAGGTCTGGCCGCTCGTCCTCATCGCGATCGGCGTGTGGCTGCTGCTCGAGCGCTCCCTCTTCGGCTCGCGGTGGGGGGGCGGCTACGTCTGGCCGTTCCTGCTGATCGGGATCGGCACGGTCCTGCTCCTCGAGGACCTCGACGCCCTGCCGGACCAAGACGTCCTCGTCCCCGTCATCGTCATCGCGATCGGGCTCGGCCTCGCGCTGTCGGCGATCTCGCAGAACCGGAGTCGCGCGGTCGGCGAGGAGCAGGTCCGGATCCCGCTCGAGGACGCCCACGACGCGTCGCTGCGACTGGACCACGGCGCCGGGCGCCTGCGGGTGCGGGCCGCGGACTCCCCGGACCTCGTCGAGGGTCGGTTCGGCGGCGGCGCCGAGACCGAGGTGCGGCGGACCGGTGGACGCCTCGATGTCACGGTGCGCGCGCGGAACGGGATGCCCTGGGGGCCCGGCCGCGAGCACGGGCTCGAGTGGGACCTCACGGTCTCGCGCCGGGTGCCGATGAGCCTCGAGCTGCGGACCGGCGCGAACGAGGGCGACCTCGACCTCACCGACCTCCGGCTCACCGAGCTGCGGATCCAGACCGGCGCGAGCACGACGGTGGTCCGTCTGCCCTCGACCGGCCGGTACTCGGTTCGGGTCCAGGGCGGCGCGATGAGCATCCGCCTCGAGGTCCCGAGCGGCGTCGCGGCCCGGGTCGAGGCGCGCGCGGGCCTGTCCAACGTCCGCGTGGACCCCCACCGGTTCCCGAAATGGGGCGGCGAGTGGCGCTCGGCCGACTACGAAACGGCCCAGCATCGCGCGGACATCCACCTGGAGACGGGCGCCGCGAAGGTCGAGGTGCTCTGACGCACCGAGGGGCGGGCCTCGTGTGGCGCCCGCCCCGGTGGAGCGTTCGCTCCTCAGGCCACGCGCTCGGAGACGAGGTCGCCGTCCTCGATCGGCTCGACCTCGACCGTGATGACGCGCTGGCCCTCTTCGTCGCGGGCTCGGGCCGGGAGGAACAGGAGCGCGACGAGCGCCCCGCCGAGCGCGAACCCCGCGCCGACGAACATCGCGAGCCCGGTGCCGTCCACGAAGGCCGTCCGGGCGGCCGCGACGAGCCCCTGACCCGCCTGCCCGCCGACCTGCTGGGCGACGGCGAGCGCCCCGCCCAGCGAGTCGCGAGCGATCTCGGCCGCAGCCGTCGGCAGCCCGGCCGTGACCTCGGCCATCTGGCTCCCGAAGGTCGAGACGAGCAAGCTGCCGAGCACGGCCACGCCGAGCGCGCCGCCGATCTCGCGCGTCGTGTCGTTCACCGCCGAGCCCACGCCCGCCTTCGCCGTGGGGAGCGACCCCATGATCGACTCGGTCGCGGGCGTCATCGCGACGCCGACGCCGAAACCCGCGACGATCATCGCGACCAGGAGCAGGCCGTAGCCCGAGGAGGTCGAGAGGGTTCCGACGATCGCGAGCCCCGCAGCGATCGTCGCCAGCCCGGCCACGACGGCGGCCTTCGACCCGAACCGCTTCGCGAGGAGCGCGCCGGTCGGCGCCCCCGCTGCCGAGGCGAGCGCCGCCGGCAAGATCGCCACGCCCGCCTTCAGGGTCGAGTAGCCCATCAGGAACTGGAAGATCTGGGTCAGGAAGAACATCGACCCGGCGAGCGCGAAGAACGACAACGTGATCGAGACGCTCGCGGCCGTGAACCTCGGGTTCCGGAAGAACCGCATGTCGAGCATCGGGTGATCGGTCCGCAGCTCCCAGGCAGCGAACGTCCCCAGCAGGCCGAGCCCACCCCCGATCCACAGGAGCGTCGCCGCGTCACCCCAACCGTTCCGTGGGGCCTCGATGATCCCGTAGAGCAGGGCGGCGAGGGCCGCGACCGACAGCACCGCGCCGAGCGGGTCCGGCCGGTCGGCCGCCGGGTCCTTCGAGGTCGGGATGAGCGCCCGCCCGAGGACGATCGCCAGCGTCACCACCGGGACGTTCACCAGCAGCACGGAGCCCCACCAGAACCGCTCGAGCATCCATCCACCGATCGCCGGCCCGAGCCCGAAGCCGAGCCCTGCAACGGCGGACCAGATCGCGATGGCTCGCGCCCGCTCCCCGGCGGGGAACACGTTGGTGAGGATCGACAGGGTCGCGGGCATGATGAGCGCCCCGCCGATGCCCATGAACGCGCGGATCGCGATGAGCTGGGCCGGCGAGCTCGCGAACGCCCCCGCGGCCGAGCCGAGCCCGAACAGCAAGAGACCGATCGTGAGCGCGCCCTTACGGCCGAACCGGTCCCCGAGGCTCCCCGCGGTGAGGAGCAACCCGGCGAAGACGAGGACGTAGGCATCGACGATCCACTGCAGCTCGGTCGCCGAGGCCCCGAGCTCGCGCACGAGCGTGGGGAGCGTCACGTTCATGATCGTGTTGTCGAGCGAGATCACGAACAGCGACAGGATCAGGACCCCGAGGGCCCACCACCGCTTCGCGTACGGCTGCACCTGCTCCATCTCCGATCCCCTCCCTTCGATTTACACTGTACGTTTACGACGTAAGTATAGACATACGATGTAAGGCGTCAACCCGGGAACGGCAGCGGTCCTAGAGAACGCCGGCGCGGCGCCGCATCTCGGTCCGGACCGAGCGCGTGAGCTCGTCGAGCGTGTCGGAGACCCGGATCCGCGGGGGTTGCGGGTTCGTCAGCTCGCGGGCACCCTCGGGCAGGCGGGCGAGGTCGGCCTCGAAGAGGAGGCGCGCCGACGCGAGCGTGCGCGGCGGACCCGAGCGCCGCCCCGACCGCATCACGGGCACGAGGAGCGGCTCCGCGGCCTCGGGCACCGGCTCGTTGCGGAGCGCGATCACGTCGGCACCGGCCCCACGGAACACCTGCTTGCGTCCGGGCGCCGTCGTCTTGCCCGCCGAGAGCTTCAGGACGGGCCGCCCGTCGTACTCGACGAGCTTGTAGACCGAGTCCACGTAGGGCGCGTCGGCCGAGACCCCCACCCTCGTGCCCACCCCGAAGGCATCGATCGGCGCGCCGGCCCGCACGAGCCGGTCGACGTCGAGCTCGTCGAGCCCGCCGCTCGCGAAGATCCGCACGTGCGGCATCCCGGCCTCGTCCAGGATCGCACGGGACCGCCGCGCGAGCTCTCCGAGGTCGCCGCTGTCCAGGCGGATCCCGAGATGGTCGGTCAGCCCGAGCTCGCGGATCACCTCGATCGCGGTCCGGACGCCGTTCAGCGTGTCGTAGGTGTCTACGAGGAACGTCGTGCGGGTCGGGAAGTCGTGGGCGAAGGCGGTGAACGCGTCCTTCTCGGACGGGAAGGACTCGATGTAGGAGTGCGCCATCGTGCCGGCGACCGGCAGCCCGAAGCGCCGCCCGGCCTCCACGTTCGAGGTCGCCCCGAATCCGACCATCGCGGTTGCGCGGGCGACCGCCATCGCCGCGTCGATGCCCTGTGTGCGCCGGAACGAGAAGTCCACGAGGTCCCGTCCCCCGGCCGCGATGCGACAGCGTGCCGCCTTCGAGGCGATCGTGGTCTGGAAAGTGATGACGTTCAGGAGGTAGGTCTCGACGAGCTGAGCGACGGCGATCGGCGCGGTGACCTCGAGCAGCGGCTCGTTCGGCAGCACGATCCGGCCCTCGGGCACCGCCCACACGTCCCCCTCGAACCGAAGCGCCCGGAAGGCCTCGAGCGTGTCGTCGTCGAAGGCCAGGTGCGCGCCGAGGTGCTCGAGCTCCTCCTCCTCGAACCGGAATCCCTCCAGGAAGGACAGGCAGGGCTCGAGCCCGGCCGCGACGAGGAATCCACGGTTCGGCGGCAGTCGCCGCACGAACAGGGAGAAGGTCGCCTCTTGGTCCATGCCGCGGCGCAGGTAGCTCGCGGCCATGTTGAGCTCGTACAGGTCGGTGAGCAGCGCCGACGGCATGGCGACAGGGTACGCGGTCCGTTGCGGCGCCGATCTTCGCGGGCTACGGTGGCCTCGAGCGCCCTCAGCCGTTGCGAGGCACCCTAAGGCGGCGGGCCCATAGGCCCCAGGGCTTCCGCCCCCCCGTCGCCTCGGGCGCATCCGGGAGAGTGCGGGATGGAGGCAACCTCCAGGAGGAACCCCATGTGGCATCTGGCCCGAGACGGGCTCGACCGGCTCATCCGGCTGCTCGCCGAACAGGGATACGACGTGATCGGACCCACCGTCCGAGACGGCGCGATCGTGCTCGAGCACATCGACGGCGTCGAGGACCTTCCTGCGGGGATCCGTGAGACCCAGGGACCCGCGCACTACGAGCTGACCCAGACCGGGGACGACCGGCTGTTCGATTGGGCCCACGGGCCCGACGCGGGGAAGCGCTTCCTGTTCCCGCCCCGGGAGCTGCTCGGAACGATCTCGCGGAACGGGAACGGGATGCGGCACGAGGCCGTGCCCGAGGACGACCAGCCGCTCGCCTTCGTCGGGCTTCGTTCGTGCGATCTGCACGCGATCGCGGTGCAGGACCGCGTGTTCATGGATCTCGACCCCGCCTACCGGCGGCGGCGCGAGCAGGCGCTGTTCGTGGGCGTGAACTGCGCCGTCCCGGGCGGCACGTGCTTCTGCGTCTCGATGGGAACCGGGCCGCGTTGCTCGATCGGGTTCGACCTCGCGCTCACCGAGATCGAGGACGGCTTCACCGTCGAGGCCGGGAGCTCGCGCGGCGAGGAGTTCCTGTCCGTCGTCGCGGAGCGGCAGGCGACCGCCGATGAGGAGAAGGCCTCGCTCGCGGTGACCGAGCGCGCGAAGGGCGCGATGGGCCGCACGCTCGAGACCTCGGACATGCCGGACCTCCTGTACCGCAACCGGACCCACCCCCGCTGGCAGGACGTCGCCGAGCGCTGCCTGGCCTGCGCGAACTGCACGAACGTCTGCCCGACGTGCTTCTGCCACGACGTCCTCGACGGCGTGTCGCTCTCGGGCGACGTGGCCACGAGGACGCGTGAGTGGGCGAGCTGCTTCAGCGCCGAGTACAGCTGGGCGGCCGGCGAGGTCGTCCGCGGGAGCCGAGCCTCGAGGTACCGCCAGTGGCTCACGCACAAGTTCGCTTCGTGGATCGATCAGTACGGGACGTCCGGTTGCGTCGGCTGCGGCCGCTGCATCACGTGGTGCCCGGTCGGGATCGACGTCACCGAGGAGATCGTCGCGATCCGAGCGACCGACGGCGCGGTGGAGGTGGTGGCCCGATGAGCGTGACCGAGATGCGTGACGTGCGGGTGACCCAGCCCGAGGGCGGCCCGATGCGGACCGCCGTGATCCAGCGCATCGTCCCCGAGACGCCGGAGTCCGCGACCTACTGGATGACGTGGCGCGACGGCGACGGCGAGGGCTACACGTTCGCGGCGGGCCAGTTCAACATGCTGTACCTGTTCGGCGTCGGCGAGGTCGCGATCTCGATCTCGTCCGATCCGATGCACCCGCATCGCCTCGGCCACACGGTCCGGCACGTCGGGCGCGTGACGAACGCGTTCCGCGACCTGAAGCCCGGCGACGAGCTCGGGATCCGCGGCCCGTTCGGCAGGCCCTGGCCGCTGCACGAGGCCGAGGGCGGCGACCTGGTCGTCGTCGCCGGCGGTGTCGGCGTCTGCCCCGTGCGTCCCGCGATCGAGTCGGCGATGCGCCGCCGCGACAAGTACCGGCGCCTGATCCTGCTGCTCGGCGCACGCACGCCGGACCTGTTGCCCTACAAGGACCAGCTCGACGAGTGGGTCGCGCTGATGGAGCGCCTGGGCGTCGAGCTCCACCTCACGGTCGACGAGGCCGTCGGCACGTGGCTCTACGACGTCGGCGTCGTCATGACCCTGTTCCCGAAGGCCAGGATCGAGCCCGAGCGCACGACCGCGTTCATGTGCGGTCCCGAGATCATGATGCGGTTCGCGGGCCGGGGGCTCGTCGATCTCGGCGTGCCCGCCGAGCACGTGTGGTGCTCGATGGAGCGGCACATGCAGTGCGGCATCGGGCTGTGCGGGCACTGCCAGCTCGGCGCCGCCTTCGTGTGCAAGGACGGCCCGGTCTTCCGATGGGACGTCATCTCCCCGTTGATGGAGGTGAAGGACCTGTGAGCGACAACGGCAAGCCGCGCGTCGCGGTCTTCAAGATGGCCTCCTGTGACGGGTGCCAGCTCCAGCTGCTCGACGCCGAGGAGGCGCTCCTCGAGCTCGCCGGCGCGATCGAGATCGTGAACTTCGCCGAGGCGTCGTCCGACATGCGCCCGGGGCCGTACGACGTGACCCTGGTCGAGGGATCGGTCTCGACGCCCGAGCAGATCGAGCAGATCGGCGACATCCGCCTGGCGTCCTCGGTCCTCATCACGATCGGTGCCTGCGCGACCGCCGGCGGGATCCAGGCCCTGCGGAACGCGACCGGCAAGCACGAGGAGTTCATCCGAACCGTCTACCCGACCCCCGAGTTCATCGACTCGCTCGAGGACTCGCACCCGATCGCCGACTACGTCGACGTCGATCTCGAGCTCACCGGGTGCCCGATCGACCGGGGCGAGCTGCTCACGGTGATCACGGCGCTCCTGCGAGGCGCGATGCCGCGCCTCTCGACCTCGCCGGTCTGCGTCGAGTGCAAGCGCCGGGGCTACGTCTGCGTGCTCGTCGCGAAGGGGGAGCCGTGCCTCGGCCCCGTCACGCGGACCGGCTGCGGCGCGCTCTGCCCGGGGTTCGGCCGGGGCTGCTACGGGTGCTTCGGGCCCGCTCAGCCCTCGAACAACACCGATGCGCTCGGGCGACGGTTCATCGAGCTTGGGCTCACGCCGAAGGCGACGAGCGAGAAGTTCCGGTTCATCACCGGATGGGCGCCGCCGTTCAAGGAGGCGGCCGACGCGTTCGCTGACGGCCACGGCGAGAAGGAGGAGGTGAGGACCCCGTGACGCACCGTCAGGTCGAAGTGCCGGTCATCGCCCGCGTCGAGGGTGAGGGCGCGCTCCACATCACCGCGAAGGACGGCGAGATCCTCGACCTCCGCCTGGAGATCTACGAGCCCCCACGGTTCTTCGAGGCGTTCCTGCAGGGACGGAACTTCAGCGAGGTGCCCGACATCGTGCCGAGGATCTGCGGGATCTGCCCGGTCGCGTACCAGATGAGCGCGATCCACGGGCTCGAGCAGCTCTTCGGCGTGCAGGTGCCCGAGGGCACCCGCGAGCTCCGCCGGCTCCTGTATTGCGGCGAGTGGATCGAGAGCCACATCCTCCACATCTTCCTGCTCGCGGCGCCGGACTTCCTCGGCTATCGGAGCGCGATCGAGATGGCCAAGGACCACCCCGACCTCGTGAAGATGGCGCTCGACATCAAGCGCATCGGCAACGACATCATGGAGAAGGTCGGCGGCCGCGAGATCCACCCGGTCTCGCCCCGCGTCGGCGGGTTCTCGCGGGCGGCGCGCACGCGCGAGCTCGAGCCGCTGCTGCCACGGCTGGAGTGGGCGCTGGAGCAGATGCCGGGCGTCGCCGACCTCGTCGCGTCGCTCCCGACGCCGAAGCTCCCGCGCGAGGTCGAGCTGGTCTCGATGGTCCACCCGACCGAGTACCCGATCAACGAGGGCTCGATGGCCTCGACGACCGGGCGGCGCTGGGCGTTCTCCGAGTACGAGGCCGTCACGCAGGAGGTCCACGTGGAGCACTCGAACGCGCTCCACTCGGTGATGACCGATACGCAGACGCCGTACTCGACGGGGCCGCTCGCCCGCGTGAACCTGAACGCGGACCTGCTCACGCCGGTCGCGAGGGAGTGCATGGCTCGCGCGGGGCTCACGGTGCCCGAGGGCGATCCGTTCTTCTCGATGGCCGCGCGCGTGGCCGAGGCCGCGCTCGCGATCGAAGAGGCGATCCGCATCATCCGTGGCTACGTGCCGCCCGAGCCCTCGATGGCCGAGGTCGTGCCGAAGGCCGGCCGCGGGATGTGGGCGACCGAGGCGCCGCGCGGGACGCTCTACCACCGCTACGACGTGGCGGAGGACGGCACGATCCTCGAGGCGAAGATCGTGCCGCCGACCTCGCAGAACCTCCGGCACATGGAGGAGGACCTGCGACGGTTCGTCCCCGGCGTGCTCGACGAGCCGGACGAGCAGCTCACGCGGCTGTGCGAGATGGTCGTGCGCAACTACGATCCCTGCATCTCGTGCGCGACCCACTTCCTCAGCCTCGACATCCAGCGGGTGTGACCCGGGTCCGCGTCGTCGGCGTCGGCAACCCCGATGTCGGTGACGATGCCGTGGGCCTCCTCGCGGTCCGTGCCGCGCGTCCCGAGCTCGAGGCGCTCGGCGTGGAGGTCGTCGAGACCAGTGCCGGCCTGCATGTCGTGGACCTGCTCCGGGACGCCGAGGCCGTGATCGTCGTGGACGCCGTGCGTGCACCTCGCGGCGGCCGGTCGCCCGGCACGATCGTGCGCGCCGAGGCCGGCCCCGAGGGTCTGCCGGCGGAGTTCGGGTCCTCGCTCTCGTCGCACGGGTTCGGCGTGGCAGAGGCCGTGGGGCTCGCGGCCGCGCTCGAGACGGCCCCTCGGGTCGTGGTCATCGGGATCGAGATCGCGGACCTGACCGCGGGCCACGGTCCGTCCGAGCCGGTCGCCTCATCCCTGCCCGAGGTCGTGGCTCGGGTGGTCGCCGAGGCGCTCGCGCTCACGTCCTAGGGGCCCTCCTCGGCCGCACTAGGGTGGCCGCCCTACGCAACCTTGGGCAGGTCCCAGGCACGCGAGGGACGACAGCCCGATGGCCGCTCGGTTCGGCAGACCGAAGCTCTCGGTAGACGAACGTCCGGGAGAACGGTCATGACAACGAAAGATCTCCGTCATCCGGCCTCGGACGCCGACATGCCTCCGGAGCGCGATCGGGCGGCGCTCTCGCGGCGGTCGTTCCTCAGGGCGGCAACGGTGGCGGCCGGAACGGCGGGGGTGGTGGCCACCTCGGCCACCTCGGCTCACGCCTCCGGCGGTCTCGTTCCCGAGTCCAACCCCGAGGAGCTCGCCCGTGAGCACGCCGGCGATCCCGGCCTCCTCATCGATCTCACGCGGTGCGTCGGCTGCGGCAAGTGCGTCCGGGCCTGCAAGCTCGACAACGACCTCGAGTGGCGGGACGACCAGCCCGCGACGGGCCCCGACGCCGCGCTCGCCTCGACCAACTGGACCGCCGTGCGATCGAACAGCGTGGAGATGATCCAGGACACGCGCCTGGGACCGCGCCGGCGTCTGACCCGCCGGTACGTGAAGTCGCAGTGCATGCACTGCCTCGAGCCGGCATGTGCCTCGGCCTGTTTCGTGGCGGCGCTGCACAAGAGCGAGGAAGGCCCGGTCCTGTACGACGCGAACCGGTGCGTCGGTTGCCGGTACTGCCTGATGGCGTGCCCGTTCAGCGTCCCCACGTTCGAGTGGGACAAGACGTTCGGCCACATCCAGAAGTGCGACCTCTGCCCCGAGCGCACCTCGCAGGGCGAGCCGACGGCCTGCGCCGAGGCCTGCCCCGTGGGCACGCTCACGTTCGGACACCGAGGCGAGCTTCTCGCTGAGGCCTGGCGCAGGATCAACGCGGATCGGAGCTACGTCCGCCACGTGTACGGCGAGACCGAGGTCGGCGGAACCTCGGTCATGTACATCTCGGACGTCCCCTTCGAGGAGCTCGGCTTCCGGACGAGCCTGCCGACCGATCCGCTGCCCACCTACACGTGGGAGGTCACGCGGATCCTGCCGCCGTTCGCGGCGGGGTTCACCGTCACGATCATGGCCCTGTTCGCCCGCCGCCAGAGGCTCGTTCGCGAGCGCGAGGAGGCTGAGGCGAACGCAGCTGCGGGCGTCGAGGTGAAGGAGGAGGTGGCCGCCCGATGAAGCCGAGCGCGACACCCTGGTCGCCGACCCGCCGACGCTGGACGTTCGCGATCACGCCGTTCCGGATCGTGTTGCTCATGATCCTGGGCGTCACGATCGTGCTCCTCGGCTACCGGTTCGTGGTGGGGCTGGGCGCCGTCACCAACCTGACCGACCGGTGGGCATGGTCCTTCTGGACGTGGTGGAAGCTGAGCGCCGTCTCCCTGGCCGGCGCCGGCTACGCCACGATGTTCATGATCTACTTCCTCGGCCGCGAGCGGTACCGCGACGTCGAGCGCGGCGCGTTCGTCGTCTCGATGCTCGGGTACCTGATGCTGTGCGCGGCGCTCGTGATGGACCTCGGGCAGTGGTACAACGCCTACCGCCCGGTGTACCAGTGGGGCTTCCACTCGGTGATGTTCGAGCTGTTCTTCTGCGTCGGCTCGTACACCGTGGTCCAGGTCATCGAGTTCTTCGCCATCTTCGAAGAGCGCGTGCCGTGGAAGCCGTTGCACTGGGTCCTCCACAAGATCCACGCGCCCCTGCTGCTGCTGGCGTGCTTCCTGCCGGTGTTCCACCAGTCGGCACTCGTCTCGCTCTACGTGATCACGAAGGGGCGCCTCGACCCGCTGTGGTGGTCACAGCTCCTGCCGGTCTATGCCGTCATGACGTTCTTCTACATCGGCCCGCCGGTGGTCCTGCTCGAGAACGTGATCGCCCGCCGCGTGTACGGGCGGCCGGTCCACATGCGGATCGTGCGCGACATGATGCCGATCACGGTCCTCGTGATGTCCATCTACCTCGTGCTGCGGATCGCGGACTACGCCGTCCGAGGCGTGTTCGACGAGCTGCTGAGCGGGACCCTCTACGGCAACTTCGCCCTGATCGAGCTCGGGATCGGCGTCGCGCTCCCGCTCGCGATGTTCGCGAGCCGCGACCTCCGACGATCCGAGAAGAGCATGGTCGTCGCCTCGCTCCTCGCGATCTTCGGCACATGGGGGTTCCGGTTCAACGTGACGATGACCGGCCTCGTCGAGGCCAACGGCGGCTGGTACATCCCTTCGCTGATGGAGACGATCATCGTGCTCGGCCTCGCGTCGGCGGTGGCGCTCGCCTACCTGTTCATCGTGGAGAACTTCCCGATCTACACGTTGGACGACGTGGCGGCCTCGGAGGCCGCGATGGCCGAGGCGAAGGCACGGGCGAAGGCGGCGAAGGCCAAGCCGAGGTTCGCGGTGTTCCCGATCGACGAGGTCCGGGAGCTCGAGCGAGCCGGTCGTCACTAGGAGCGGGGGCCGAAGGGTCCACCTCGGGCCGCGGAAGAGTGGACTAGGGTTGGTCCGGCATGGCCGGACCGAGGCCCCCGGTTGCACCTGCGATGCGCGCCCGCGCGGCCGACGTCGTCGTCCTCGGCGTGGACGGCGCCTGCGGCGACGCCGAGGTCGGAGCGGTGGTCGTGAACCTGCTCCGTGAGCGCATGCCCGCGGGGGTCCGACTCCTGTGCTCGGCGGAGATGGAGCGCGACTTCGCGGAGCTCGACGGCGCCACCCACGTCCTCGTCATCGACTGTGTCGACGTCGGCCGGGAGCCGGGTGCCGTGGTGCTGTTCGACGGCGACATGCTCTCGCCCTGCATCGCCCAGGTGACGTTCCGGGATCTCGACATCGTCCATCACCTCGTCCTCGCGGGGCAGCACGCGGATGCTCCGGAGGAGATCGCGCTCCTCGGCGTCCAGTCCACGATCACCGAGGGCGCACGGCTCTCGAACGAGGTCGAGGCCGTCGTGCCGGTGCTCGTCGAGGAGGCCGTCGCGGTCGTCGACGCGTGGTTGCGGGACGCGGCGCCCGACGTCGAGCATCACGCCGAACCACCCGACTGCTGATCGTTCAACGGACCAATCCGGTCCGCGTTGTCGGCTGAACGTCCGAGCGGCGCGCGCGCTCCGACGATGGCATCCTCGGGGCCGGTTGCCCTTGTGACCAAGGGTCGAGCGACCCAATCCGAGCGAGCGTCGCCCGACGACGATTGCTGCGGAGATGGCCAAGGCGAAAGCTCCGTCGAGGCCCTCGATGTCCGCACGGTCCGTGGAGGTCAGGGGGGTCGTCCAAGGGGTCGGTTTCCGGCCCTTCGTCTGGCGTCTCGCGGATCGGTACGGCGTGAGCGGTTGGGTCCGCAACCGCGGTGGCGTCGTCGAGATCCTCGCCGAGGGCCTCGAGCCCGACCTCGACGCGTTCTGTGCCGCGATCTCGGCCGAGGCGCCCCCGCTCGCGCGCATCGAGGACGTGCGATGGGCGCCCGCCCGCCTCGCCGGGTTCGCGAGCTTCGAGGTCGACGAGAGCCTCGACGAGGACGCCGGGGACCGGCTGGTGTCGCCGGACGTCGCGACGTGCCCCGCCTGCCTCGCCGAGCTGCTCGACCCCGGCGATCGGCGCCATCGCTACGCCTTCATCAACTGCACGGACTGCGGACCGCGCTTCACGATCATCGAGTCGCTGCCGTACGACCGCGAGCGGACGAGCATGCGGGTGTTCCCGATGTGCGCCGACTGCGAGCGCGAGTACCGCGACCCCGCCGACCGGCGGTTCCACGCCGAGCCCATCGCGTGTCCCGTCTGCGGGCCGCAGCTGCTGCTCGTCGACGGCAAGGGAAAGAAGGTGTCCGGCGACCCGATCGAGCGGGCCGCCGCGTTGCTCTCCAAGGGCAAGGTCGTCGCCCTGAAGGGTCTCGGAGGGTTCCAGCTCGCGAGCCTCGCGACGGACGAGCGCGTCGTCGCCGAGCTGCGCCGGCGCAAGCACCGGCCCGACAAGCCGTTCGCGGTGATGGTCCCGGACCTCGCCGCAGCCGTCGAGCGCTTCGAGCTCTCGGCGACCGAGGAGTGCCTGCTCTCGTCTCCGCAGGCCCCGATCGCGCTCGTGAAGGACCGGGGGACGCTCGCGCCGTCGGTCGCGCCCGGGCACCGCCGGCAGGGCGTGATGCTCCCCTCGACGCCGCTCCACCACCTGCTGCTGCGCGAGGTCGGCGCGCCGCTCGTGATGACCAGCGGGAACCTCTCGGACGAACCGATCTGCACCGAGAACGAGGAGGCGCTGCGGCGGCTCGAGGGCGTCGCCGATGCCTTCGTCCTGCACGACCGCGAGATCGTGTCTCGGTACGACGACCCGGTCACCCGCTGCTGGCGGAGCGCCCCCATCGTGCTGCGCCGAGCACGAAGCTACGCGCCGGCGCCGATCGAGCTCCCGGCGGCCGTGAAGCCGATGCTCGGCGCCGGAGCCGAGCTGCACGGCGCCTTCTGCCTGGCCGCCGGGACGCGCGCGTTCCTGTCGCAGCACATCGGCGACCTCGACACCGAGGAGGCGATGCAGGCGTACACCGACGCCTACCAGCGCTACAAGTGGATCTTCGGCATCGAGCCCGAGGTCGTCGCACACGATCTGCACCCGGACTTCCTCTCGACGCGGTTCGCCGAGGAGACGGGCCTGCACCCCGTCGCCGTCCAACACCACCACGCGCACGTCGTGGCGACGATGGCCGAGCACCGCCTCGAGGGCCAGGTGATCGGCGTCGCGTTCGACGGGTTCGGGCTCGGCGAGGACGGCACAAGCTGGGGCGGCGAGTTCCTCTCGTGCGACGCGCGGCACGCCGAGCGCCTCGGGCACCTGCGTCCGGTTCGGCAGCCCGGCGGCGATGCCGCCGTCCTGCACCCGTGGCGGATGGCGCTCGCGCACGCCGAGGACGCCGGAGTCCTGGACCAGGCGTTCGGCCTGATGGACGGGCATCTGCCCGAGGACTCCGACAAGGTCCTCGGGCAGCTGCGCGCCGGGCTCGTGTCCCCGTTGACGACGTCGGGAGGGCGGCTGTTCGACGCCGTCTCGGCGCTCGCCGGCATCTGCCACGAGGCGAGCTACGAGGGCCAGGCCGCGATGCTGCTCGAGCAGGCGGCGCTCTCGAGCGCGACCCGTGAGTATCCCTTCGACGTCTCGATGGAGGACGGGCGGCTCGTGCTCGACACGCGCCCGATCGTGGCCGCGGTCGTGAAGGACCTCGTGAAGGGCCGCGCGCCGGGCGAGGTCGCCGGCCGGTTCCACCGGACGCTCGCCGCCGCGATCCTCGAGGTCTGCCGTGCGATGCGGGGTGGATCCGGGATGAATCGCGTGTGCCTGGGCGGCGGTGTCTTCCAGAACGACCTGCTCTTGTCCGACGTCACCTCGCGCTTGGAGACCTGCGACTTCGAGGTGTACGTTCCCCGCCAGGCGCCGGTCGGCGATGGGGGGATCGCGCTCGGGCAGGTGCTCGTCGCGCACGCACGACTCGAAGGGTAGGTCACCCACATGTGCCTCGGGGTTCCCGGGAAGGTCATCGACGTCCGCGACGAGGACGGCATCCGCATGGGCACCGTCGACTTCGGCGGCATCACGCGTTCGGCGTGCCTCGAGTACGCGCCCGAGATCGGCGTCGGCTCGTGGGTCGTGATCCACGTCGGGTTCGCGATCAGCGTCGTGGACGAGGAGGAGGCCAAGCGCTCCTACGAGCTGCTCGCCGAGATGGGCAACCTCGAGGACATCGACCTCCCACAGGGCCCCGAGGGGGTCCGCGCCGAGGACTACCGCCCCACGAAGGCGGCGGGGGCGGAGGGATGAGGTTCGTCGACGAGTACCGGGACGACCGGATCGCGCGAGCGCTCCTCCACGACATCGCGCGGATCGTCACCCGGCCCTGGACGCTGATGGAGGTCTGCGGCGGGCAGACCCACACGCTGATCCGCCAGGGCATCGACCAGCTGCTGCCGCCGCAGGTCGAGCTCGTGCACGGCCCGGGCTGCCCGGTGTGCGTCACGCCGCTCGCGCTGATCGACGAGGCGATCGCGATCGCGAAGCGGCCCGACGCGATCCTGTGCTCGTTCGGCGACATGCTCCGCGTGCCGGGCTCGAGCGAGGACCTGTTCATGGCGCGCGCCGCCGGCGGGGACGCCCGCGTCGTGTATTCGCCGCTCGATGCGCTCGAGGTCGCCCGCCGGAACCCGGACAAGACCGTGGTGTTCTTCGCCGTCGGGTTCGAGACCACCGCGCCGGCGAACGCGATGGCGGTGAAGCAGGCGAAGGCGCTCGGGATCGACAACTTCGCGCTGCTCGTCGCGCACGTGCTCGTGCCGCCGGCGATCATGGCGATCCTCGTCTCGCCCGGGAATCGCGTGCAGGGGTTCCTCGCGCCCGGTCACGTGTGCGCGATCGAGGGCTGGCGCGACTACGAGCCGATCGCGCGCGACTTCGGCGTGCCGATCGTCGTCACCGGGTTCGAGCCCGTCGACCTGCTCGAGGGGATCCGGATGGCCGTCGCGCAGCTCGAGGAGGGCCGCGCCGAGGTCGAGAACCAGTACGTGCGCGCCGTCGTCCGCGACGGCAACGCTCCGGCCCGTGCCGTCGTCGCCGAGGTCTTCGAGCCCTGCGACCGGGCATGGCGCGGGATCGGCGTGATCCCGAACAGCGGCCTGCGTCTCCGCGAGGCCTACCGCGCCCACGACGCCGAGCTCCTCTTCCCGCGCGAGGGCGAGCCCGCGAGCGAATCCGAGATCTGCATCGCCGGCGACGTCCTCCGCGGCCGCGCGAAGCCCCACGACTGCCCCGCGTTCGGCACGCTCTGCACGCCCGAGTCGCCGCTCGGGGCACCGATGGTCTCGAGCGAGGGCGCATGCGCCGCCTACTTCCTGGCCGGCCGTCGCCGCGTGGAGGCAACGGCGTGAGCGAGGCGGACGAACTCGCGACCGAGTTCGTCCTGCGTTGCCCGGTCCCGCTGCCGCCGGGCGCGACGGTCCTGCTCGGGCACGGGAGCGGCGGCAAGCTCACGCAGCAGCTGATCCGCGACGTCTTCGTGCCGATCCTCGACGCGCACGGCGGCTCGGAGCTCGCGCGCCTCGGCGACGCGGCCGTGGTCGAGGCCGGCGGGCAGCGCCTCGCGTTCACGACGGACGCGTTCGTCGTCACGCCGGCGTTCTTCCCCGGCTCGAACATCGGCGAGCTCGCCGTCAACGGCACGGTGAACGACCTGGCGATGATGGGCGCTCGACCGTTGTTCCTCTCGGCCGCGCTGATCCTGGAGGAGGGGCTGCCGCTCGAGGATCTCGGCCTCGTCGTCACCGCGATGGCGCGAGCGTGCGAGCGGGCTGGGGTCGCGCTCGTGACCGGTGACACCAAGGTCGTCGAGCACGGGAGCGCCGACGGCCTGTTCGTGATCACGTCAGGGCTGGGCCTCGTCCCCGACGGCGTCGAGATCGGCCCCGAGCGCGCCCGCCCAGGCGATCGCATCCTCGTGAGCGGTCCGGTCGCCTCGCACGGCGTGGCGGTGATGTCGCGTCGCGCGGGGATCGAGTTCCGGGGCGAGCTCTCGAGCGACACGCAACCCCTCACCGAGCTCGTGGCCGCGATGCTCGCCGCCGGCGACGTTCGCGTCCTGCGCGACGCGACGCGGGGCGGCGTCGCGAGCGTGCTGAACGAGCTCGCCGAGGCCTCCTCCGTCTCGATGACGGCCGACGAGGCTGTGATCCCCGTGCTCCCGCCCGTGAAGGCCGCGTGCGAGATGCTCGGCCTCGATCCGCTCTACGTCGCGAACGAGGGGGTCTGCGTCGCGATCGTCGCGCCCGAGGACGCCGAGGCGGTGCTCGCCGCCGCGCGCTCAACCCCTGCGGGCGAGCATGCCGCGCTCGTGGGCGAGGCGCGCGAGGGCCCGCCGAAGGTCGGGCTCCGCACGGGGCTCGGCGCGACGAGGCCGCTCATCATGCTCGCGGGCGATCAGCTCCCCAGGATCTGCTGACCTCCGGGTCTCGTCCGACAGCCCCCGAGCGTTCGCCCCGCGATCGGATGTGCTGAGGGCCTCCCTGATCGGGAGGCCCTCAGCTCGCTGCTCGAGGGAGTGGCCGCCGAGGGGAGCGACGTGCTCCTCCGGTCGGCTCCACTGCTGCCGTCGGAACGGATCAGCTGGCTCGCAGGAGCTCTCGCTCTGGCTCGGCGACGACCGTCCGCGTGGTCGGGCCTTCCACGTTGAGTTCCGGCAGCCATGTGAGCCAGGACGGCAGGTACCAGTTGCGGTCGCCGAGGAGCTTCATCGTGGCGGGCACCAGCACGGATCGGACGATGGTGGCGTCGAGCGCGACGGCGACGGCCAACCCGAACCCCATCTGCTGCAACCCGACCAGTGGGCCGGCGGCGAAGCCACCGAAGACCGCCACCATGATGGCCGCCGCCCCGGTGATCAGGGCACCGGTGGTGCGCAGCCCGTAGGCGACCGACTCGGCGTTGTCGCCGCCGTGATCGAACCGTTCACGGATCCTGGAGAGCAGGAAGACGTGGTAGTCCATCGAGAGCCCGAACAGGACGGCGAAGATGAACAGCGGCAATCCGGCCTCGATGGCCTCGACCTGGCCGAAGCCGAGCCAGCCCGCGATGTCCTTGACGAACTCGGGCCCCACGCCGCGCTGGAAGAACAGGACGACCAACCCGAACGCTGCTCCCACCGAGAGCAGGTTCATCGCGATCGCCTTCGCGGGGATCACCAGCGAGCGGAACGCCACGGTCAAGAGCAGGAAGGACACACCCAGCACCACGAGGAAGACGATGGGCATGTACCGGGTCGTCTGGTCGAGGTAGTCGACGTTGTAGGCGGTGTCGCCTCCGACGAGCACGTCGACGGGCACGTCCTCGAACAGGCGGGGAACGAGCCGGGCACGCAGCTCACGCACCGTGGCCATGGCGTGATCTCCGGCGATGTCCCCGGACAGTGGCGCAGACACCAGCGCCAGGTCGCGGGCATCGTTGACCTCGACATCCGGCGGCCCGAACGATGGATCGGCAGCCAGTGCCTCCTGCAGGTGCTCGATGGCGGTGATCACCTGCGCGGTGATGTCGCCGTCGATGACGATCTGCACGGGGGAGCCGAGTCCTCCGGAGAACTCGCGCTTCATGATCATGAACGCCTGCTTCGAGTCCACCTCATCGGGCAGGGTGCTCACGCCCGAGAACCCCTCGTTGATGCCGAGGTACGGAACCGCGGCCATCACCAAGATGCCGACCGCCAGCAGCATGCTGACCACGGGTCGGCGCATGACGCGACCGCTGATCCGGTCCCAGAAGCGATGCCCCCTGAGTCCGGAGACGCGCTTCCTGCCACGGAGCCGCAGGGAGTCGATCCTGTCGCCCATGATCGCCAACACGGCGGGCAGGAGGGTGAGCGAGGCGGCGGCGGCGATGACCACCACGAGGATCGCTCCGAGGCCGATGCTGCGGTAGATCGTGTTCGGCAGGAGCACCATGCCCGCGAGGGCCACCATGACCGTGAGACCCGAGAAGAGCACCGCTCGGCTCGCCGTGGCGCCGGCACGTGAGATCGCGTCGAGCTTGTCGAGACCCTTGGTGCGCTCCTCGCGATAGCGGGAGATGATGAACAGCGAGTAGTCGATGCCGACCGCCAGGCCGATCATCGTGATGATGTTGGCGATGAAGAACGGGAGATCGAAGATCTGTCCGAACACGGCGGCGGCACCGAGCGCGATGGCGATCGCCATGACGCCGAGGACGATCGGGATCAGGCTCGCGACGACGGCCCCGAACACGAGCACCAGCACCACGAGGGCGACCGGCAGGCCGATCGTCTCACCCTGCTGGAGCCCCTCCTCGGCGAGCCGGATGAAGTCGTTCTCCAGCGTGGCCGGTCCCGCCACGAGCGCCTCGAAGCCTCCCGGCGCTTCGACGTTCTTCACGGCGTCGGCCAGCAGGGTCGCGTGCTCACCGACGGCCGTATGGTCGGCCCCGGTCAGCGTCACGGGCAGCAGCGTCGATCGGCCCGTCTCGGAGACCGGGCCCTCATTGGTCAGGTAGCTCCCCACGTGCCGCACGACGTCCGGGCCGAGCGCCTCGATCGTCGTCTGCAGCTCGGTGACGTAGGTCCGGTACTCGGGCTCGTGGACCGACGCTGCGGCCGTCACGACGACGAACTCCGTGCTCGCGCCGGGGCCACGCAGGCGCTCCTCCAACAGGGTTGCGGCCCGCTTGGCCTCAGGGTTGTTCGTGAAGTCCGTGTCGGTGGTCAGGGCATCGCCGAGCAACTGCGATGAGAGGACGCCGGCGCCGAGCAGCGCGACGACCCAGACGACCAGGATCCGCCACGGGTGCCGGCCCGCCGAGCGGGCCAGCGACTCCGTTGACACCTTCATGACCATCCTCCTTCGCTCCGTGGTCCGAGCCCGATCGCTCGATGCGCGGGCACATCCCGAAGGTAGGAGTCGAGGTGCTCGTCGTCGTCGCCCCACAGGACGTTCGAGGCTCCGCCGCGAGACGGGTTGAGCGAGGCGATGGGTGCGGGAGGGCTCCCCCCAGAGACGGAGACCGGAACCGCCTCCGGGAGGGCGACGGCCTCCACGGGCCGGCCTACCGTGATCGCAGGACCCCGCGAACCGTCGACCGGGTATCGGGGTGTGTCATCATCGAAACGAGGTGAACCGCATGGCTCTGCAGACCCAGGCACCTCTCGGAAGCGCCCCACGGCGGTATCGAGGCCCCTTCGCGCGCTGGCCGCGCGTGGTGGACACCGCCCTCGCCCTCGTCGTGTTCCTGCTCTCGGTCTTCGTGGTCGAGGGCGCCAAGCCGGACGACCTCGCCATCCGCTCGCTCGGCGACGTACCTCTCCTCGCCTTCTTCCTCTTCGCGGTGGCGTGCGGCGCAGTCCTCTGGCGCCGCACGCAGCCCTTGGCCGTGCTCGCCGTGACCCTGGTCGCCGCCGAGCTCTGCGGCTTCCTCGACTACTCCCAGTTCGTGGGCCTGTCCTTCCTGATCGCGCTGTACAGCGTCGCTCGCTACGTCACCGACGAGCGGTGGAGCTACGGCGCGCTGGGTGCCGCGCTGCTCTTCGTGCTGAGCGCGCGGTTCACCGAGGAGGCGACGAGCGCCGCCGACCTCGGGTTCGGCCTCGTCGTCATGGCGGGGGTGTGGTACATCGGCCGCCGGATGCGCCTCCGCGCCGAGCGTGCCGTCGAGCTGGAGCGCGAACGCGAGGCCGAGGCCCGCCGGGTGGTCGCCGAGGAGCGAACCCGCATCGCCCGTGAGTTGCACGACGTCGTCGCGCATCGGGTCAGCCTGATGACGGTGCAGGCCGGTGCCGCCAAGACCGTTGCCGGTGACGATCCGGCGGGTGCCTTGCAGGCGATGGGCGCGGTGGAACAGGCGGGACGCGAGGCGCTGGATGAGCTGCGCCACCTGCTCGACGTGTTGCGACCGGAGGCCGAACGCGGTGGGCTCGGTCCGCAGCCGGGGATCGCCGATGTCCCTCGGTTGGTCGACCAGTTCGAAGACGCGGGTCTGGATGTCTCGCTGACGATGGAGGGCGTTCGAACCGATCTCCCGGCGCGCGTGGATCTGTCCACGTACCGCATCGTCGAGGAGGCGCTGACCAACGTGCTGAAACACGCCGGACCCGCTGCCAGGGCCGAGGTGCGGCTCACCACCGACCACCGTCACGTCACCATCGAGGTGCTCGACGACGGGCACGGCGCCACCATCCTGCCCGGGTCCGGCCACGGGATCGTCGGCATGCGTGAGCGGGCTCTGCTGCTGGGCGGAAGCATCGAGGCCGGGCCGCGTCCGGGCGGGGGGTTCCGGCTCGTCGCCCATCTGCCCATCGAGGGCGAGCCGGCATGAGCATCCGTGTCGTCGTCGTCGACGATCAAGCCTTGGTGCGGGGCGGGTTCGCGATGGTCCTCGGTCACGAGGCGGACATCGACGTCGTGGCCGAGGCCGGGACCGGTCTCGAGGCGATCGAGGTGGCACGTGCGCATCGCCCGGACGTGATCCTCATGGACATCCGGATGCCGGACCTGGACGGCTTGGAGGCCACCTCGAGGATCCTGGCGGAGGCCGACTGGGACGTGCGGGTGCTCATCCTGACGACGTTCGACCCCGATGAGTACGTCTACCGTGCGCTGCGCGCCGGTGCCAGCGGCTTCGTCCTCAAGGACATCGCCCCCCATGAGCTCGTCGCCGCCGTGCGCACCGTGGCCGACGGCGGGGCCTTGCTCGCTCCTTCGATCACGAGGCGCCTCATCGGCCGGTTCGCCGAGCGGCTCGCCGTCGATACCGCCGCGGCCGGGCGCCTGGAACGTCTCACCGAGCGAGAGCGCGACGTGGTGGCCGCGATCGCGCGCGGGTCGAGCAACGGCGAGATCTCCAAGGAGCTCTTCATCGGAGCCGCCACGGTGAAGTCGCACGTGTCGAATATCCTCGGCAAGCTCGGCTTGCGCGACCGTGCCCAGGTGGTGGTCTTCGCCTACGAGAGCGGGCTCGTCGAGCCGGGCGATGTGGACATCGGTCGCTGAGGCGTGAGACGTCGCACCGATCCTCACCGGCAGCACGCCGCGAGGCGAGCCACGGGTTGAGCCCTCGGGCTCGGGGGGATAGCGTGCGACCTGCCCGACCCGAGGAGCGCCGAGTGAGCGACCCGCCCGACTTCCGTTTGGAGCAGAGCGAGCTCATCGCCGAGGACGAGTTCCACGAGGTTCCCTCGGCCGAGCTCCCGTACTTCACCGACTGGCGGGGCTCGTTCCACAAGCTCCCGTGGGCGGTCACGCCCGAGGAGATCCGCACGGCCGGCGCGGACGTCGCGATCGTGGGAGCACCGCTCGACGACGGCACGTCCGCCCGCTCGGGCGCGCGGTTCGGCCCTAGGGCGATACGGATGGCGCCGTACGCGTGGGGCAACGAGGGCGCGTGGTCGATCCAGCTCGAGGTCGAGCCCTT
>JBLNAW010000079.1:0-6159 GCA_050259555.1 Solirubrobacterales bacterium | reverse complement strand
CTTCACGTCCCGCTCGTCGAAGTTGCGGTCAAGCACCTCGGTCTGCACCGGCCCGCCCGAGCCCGCCAAGGTGCCCGCGCTGTCTCCCGCTTCCATCTGTGCCGAAGGTGCCCGGGCGTTCCCGGCCTCCTTCGAGCTGCCGCCGGTGAGCTGCGGGAGCAGCACCCCCGCGATGAGGACCAGGCATGCGGCCGCGGCGAGCCCGGCGGCCCACTGGTACCGCTGCCACACGGGCGGCCGCCGCACCGCCGCGCGCCGAGCCTCGGCGAGCACCGGTTCCGTGACGCCGAAGGGGACCGGCTCCTCTTCGAGTGCCGAGAGCGCGGTGATCGCCCGGCTCGCGACCTCGAGCTCATCTCGGCAGGTCGGACACGCAGGCAAGTGTGCGGCGACGACGGCACGCTCCTCCTCCGTGAGCGTGCCGTCGACGTAGCCGGCCAGGAGTTCCTCGGGATGGGTCATCGGGTCATCGCTCCGTCTGACGGTCCCGTTTCGCCGGGACGTTCCCGCTCTTCGGAAGGGGTTCCGAGGGCTCGCGCGAGCGCGACCCGCCCGCGGTGCAGCCGCGACTTGACCGTGCCGACCGGGATCTCGAGCGCGGCGGCAGCGTCCTCGTACGCCAGGTCCTGGACGTCGCACAGGATCAGCACGGCCCGGAAGTCCACGGGCACCGACAGGAGCGCGCGGCGAACGTCGATCGAGAGCTCGACCGCCTCGGCGTGATCGGGCGCGGCGGGCTCCGGGCGAGGGGGGCCATCGTCCTCGCGCTCGTGGAGGAGCGGCGTCCGCTGGCGCTTGCGGAGCAGGTCGTAGCAGGCATTCACCGTGACGCGGTGCATCCAGGTGGTGAAGGCGGCGTCGCCCCGGAAGCCCTTGAGCTTACGGAGAGCCGAAAGGAAAGCATCTTGCGTCGCGTCCTTCGCGTCCTCCTCGCGGCCGGTCATGCGGAGCGCGAGGTTGTAGACGCGGCGCTCGTGCCGCTCGACGAGCGTGCCGAACGCCTGGCCGTCGCCTTCGAGGTAGCGGCGGACCAGGTCTTCGTCCCGCTCGCCCTCACGCATCGGGGCCGACCACCTTGAACTCGGCGACCTCGGCCCGGTTGCCGTCACCCGCGTCGACGACGGACGTGATCCACAGCAGCACGTACCGCCCGACGGTCGGTTCGATGGTCTCGCGCATCGAGGCCGCGGCCGTGTACGAGGAGACGGCCTCCGTGGCGAGGAGGTCGGGATCGTCGCCGACGGCCAGCCCGAACGTGTAGCCAGGGTGCGGGACCTCGAGACGGAACCCCGTCACCGTCCGGCTCGCGCCGAGATCGAACAGGAGGCCGACACCGGGCTTGCGCAGGTCGGCGTCGAAGTAGTTCTCGGAACGCCATGAGGTCGAGGCGTCACCGTCGACGGCCGCGGCGACGCCGGAGTCGTTCTCGGTCCCGTCCCCGAAGGGATCGAACGTCGAGACCGATCCGATCGGAAGCACGACGCTGGCGGCTCGGGCCGGCGGGGACGACCTCGCTCCGTCCTCGGCCGCCCGCACGCCGAGCGGCCCCCCGATCTCGAGCCGCCCGAACCACAGCCCGAGGCCGATCGCGAGCGCGGCCGCGAGCACCACGAGTGCAGGGACGAGCACCCAGGTGCGCAGGCCGTGTCCTCCGCGCGCCGCGGCGGGCGGGTCGTCCGTCGGTGTTCCCAGTGCGTCGGCGAAGCCCTGCGCGTCCGCGAAGCGCTCGGCGGGATCGGAGGCGAGCGCCCGGACGACCGCCGCGTCGACGCGGCGCGGGATCTCGGCGCGGAGCGCACGGGGAGACCGCGTTCCTGCCGCCGGCCGCCCCGTGAGTGCCTGGAAGAGCAGGGCGCCGGTGAGGTAGACGTCGGTCCGGGCATCCGGCGTGGCCGAGGGGTCCTCGAGCTCGGGCGGTTCCGGCGTCGGCGCGAGGAGCTCCGCCGCATCCGAGGGTCGGGAAGCCCTGATCGCCGCGCCGACGCCCAGATCCGCCAACCGCACGGATCCGCCCCTTCCGAGCAGGACGTTCTCGGGCTTGACGTCGAGGTGCAGGATGCCGGCGGCATGGGCTGCCTCGAGGGCTGCGAGGACCTCGGTCCCGACGCGCACCGCCTCGGAGATCCCGAGCGGCCCCGAGCGGTCGAGGCGCGTGCGCAGGCTCTCGCCCTCGACGTGTTCGCGCACGAGGTAGGTCACCCCGCGGTCGGTCCCGGTCTCGAGCAGTCGGACGAACGCGGGCGCCGAGACCCGCGCCGCCGTGCTCGTATCGGCCGCGAGGCGCTGAGCGAAGACCGGGTCCTCGGCGAGGCTCGGCCGGAAGATCTTCACCGCGACCGTTCGCTCGAGGACGGTGTCGCGGGCTCGCCACACCATCCCGCTGCCTCCGCGACCGAGTTCCTCCTCGAACGCGTACCGGTCCGCGAGCATCTCGATCGGTCGCTCGGTGCGCACGCGGGCAGTGTATGCCGGGCGAGCGCGTGGTCCCGTCAGGGGACGGTGAGCTCGGATGTCTCCGTCGTTCGTGCCTTCGTGAACGACTTCAGGAAGCCGATCCGACCCATGAGCAGGGTGGGAGCCTTGTGCGTGACGGTCAGTGTGACCTGGTCGGTCTGCGGGTCGATCGTGAACCCGGAGAGCCTCAGGTCCGAGCCGGCGTCGGCGACCACCTGCTGTGCTGCCTGGTAGGCCTCGGCACTGTCACCGTTCGTGGAGCGCAGGGTCGAGGCCGCCTCGTACGCAGCGGACTGGGCGGTATCGGCGACGCGGAAGCGGGTGACCGCGACCTGGATGCCGTCGTAGGCGAAGACGACGAGCAGGAGCCCGAGGAGGAGCCACAGCACGAGGATCTTGCCGATGAGACCGCGCTCGTCGGAGCGCACGTCGTCGATGTTGTTCACCGCCCCCACCTCGCGAGGATCTGTCGCTTCACGGTATCGACTTCCTGTATGCGGAGTATGAGCGCCGCGGCGAGGAACACCAGGAGCCCGACGACGATGGCCCCGGACACCTGCAGCGCCAGGGCGACGAGGCTCTGGGTGCCGAGCCACCCGCCGATGAGCCGCGCCGTGCCCCACGCCGCGAGCGCGGTCCCGCCCGCCGCGACGAGCGTGCGCGCGAGGCTCGACCCGATCCCTTCTCCGCCGAACCCGCCGAGCCGGCGCCGCAGGATCAGCAGCGCGACGGTGGACGAGAACACGTACGAGGCCGCGTGCCCGAGCGCCAGTCCTCGCACCCCGAGATCGAACACGAGGACGAACAGGAGGTTCGCGCCCACGTTCACGGCGAGGGCTCCGATGTTGATGAGCGCCGGAGTCCGCGTGTCCTGCATCGCGTAGAACGCGCGGAGCAGCAGCTGGAACGCCGAGAAGAAGAACAGGCCGAGCGAGAACAGCGCCAGGACCTCGGCGACGAGGGCGCCGCTCTTGGCCTCGGTCGCACCGTGCTCGAGCAAGAGCCGCACGATGTCGCGGCCGATCACGATGTACCCGAGCGCCGCCGGGATGACGATGATGCCGGTCGCGCGGATCCCTCGGGCGACGAGCGCGCGGACGCCCGCCACGTCGCCGTCGGTCCACCGCGACGACATCGCGGGCAGCAGCGCCGTGACGATCGAGACCGTGAAGATCGCGTGCGGGAGCTGGAACAGGATGAACGCGACACCGTACGCGGCGTAGTCGCCCTTCTTCGCGACCGCGAGCACGAGCACGACGAGGTACCCCACCTGGTTCGCGGCCACGTAGACGACGACCCAGCCGGCAAGGCGGACGATCCGAGCGACGGCCTCGTCGCGGAGGTGCGGCCGCCAGGCGAAACGGAAGCCGGTGCTGCGCAACGCCGGCCAGAGCGCGATCGTCATACCGAGGACCCCGAACGTGGTCCCGAGCGCGAGGACGAGTCGCTGCGCGCCCGTTGCGAGCTCGTGCGACCCGGCCGCCGGCCCGGGCATCGCGGCGAAGACGAGGAACGTGGCGATCGCGATGAGGTTGTTGAGGATCGGCGCGAACATCGGCGCCGCGAACCGTCGATCGGCGTTGAGGAGCGCCGAGCCTACGGCGCCCACCCCGTAGAAGACGATCTGCGGCATGAACCATCGGAGGAAGAACGTCGCGAGCTCGCGGATCGCCTCCTCGTCGGCGCCGGGGACACGGATCGTGTACAGACGGATGATCCAGGGCGCGATGAGGATCCCGACGACCGCGATCGCGGTGAGCGAGATGAACACCACGGTGAACAGGCGCTGGGCGACCTCCCAGGCCGCCGCTCGACCGCGTGTCTGCATCCACTCCACGAGCACGGGCACGAGCACGGAGGACAGGATCCCTCCGAGCGCCAGCTCGTAGATGATGTTCGGAGTGGTGTTGGCGATGTTGTAGGAGTCGGCGAGCCGCGTCTCGGTGATGCCGATCGCGAACGCCATGGCGGCGATGCGCAGGAAGCCGGTGAGGCGAGACAGGCTCGTGCCGACCGCCATCACGGCTGTGTTCCGCACGAACGCAGAGGTCGAGTCCTCGGGCCGGAGCTCGGCCGCGCCGGTGGGGGTCAGGTCGTCCGCCGTAGCAGGAACCTCCTCCCCCATGCGAGCAGGAGCACGACGGCCGCCGCGATCGTGATGAAGAGCGCGATCCGGTTGTAGGCGGTCGAGCGCACGGTGACCGACTTCTGTGCGATCACGCGCCCACCGGGCGCCTCGACCAGGACATCGACCTGGAACCGGCCCGTGGTCTTCAGGTCGACGTCGAACGTGAGCGTCTTCATCTCATCCGGCCCGAGCACGATGTCCTCGCTCGTCGCCCGTGCGAGGTGCGAGGACTCGAGGATGACGGAGACGCGGAGCCGTTCCGCAGCCTCGCTCGCCACACGCACCGGCAGGTTGGCCCCGGAACGCGACGTGAGGGTGACGACGTCGCCCGCGTCGATCGTGATCGCGGCGAAGACGCCCGAGACGCGGTCGCGGGCGGCGGTGACGAAGGCGAACCCGCTCGTCGGGTCCCGGAGGAACCCCCCGGACTCGGCGAGCAGGAGCTGCGTGTCGAGGCTCTCGGGGACGTCGCTCGGGTCCACCAGCATCGAGCGGTACACGTCGATCAGTCGGCGCGTCTGCTTCAACTCGACCACGTAGGTGCTCGTGAACGAGGCCGGGAACGGGGTGGCGAGGGCGTCCGGGTTGCCCGGGGGGAAGGTCGCGACGAGGTTCCGAGCGCTGACGGGCCGGAGCCACGGGGCACCGGACACGGCGCGGATGAACGTCGGGTAGAAGTTCCCCGGCAGGTCGAGCGACTCGGGGAAGACCATCGCGATCCCCCGGGCGAGACCCGGCTGCTCCTGCCAGATGGACGCGAGCTCGCCGAGGACCGCATGGGCACCGAGTACAGGGTCGCCGGCGACGAGCGGCGAGGCGAGCAGATCCGCGACGGAGGGGTCGGGCACGAGGCCGACGAGGTCGCCTTCCTCGCGGAGCGAGGTGACCGGCGGCGGCGCGAACCCGAGCGGCTGGAGCGGCGTCTCGACGGTCCCGTCGTCGAGCGCGAGGATCCGGATCCCGCGTGCCGCGAGGGCGTCGAGCGTGGTCTGGTCGAGCGCACCACCGGGCGGTCGCAGGACCGTCGGGTCCGGCGTCACCTGGAGCACCGAGTCCACGAGCTCGCGTCCTCGGGCGAGCTGCACGTCGAGGTCGCGTGCCAGGCCGCCGGAGATGAGCGAGGGGATCTGCGGCGCCGAGAACGGCAGCGCCGACAGCGCGACCTGCGGGGACGAAACCGCCACCCGGAGCGCCTCGAGCGCCGCCGCGGCCGCGGCGGCTCCACCCTCCTCGGGTCGGACCTGCCGAACACCGCTGCCCTCATCGATGGCGTACCCATCGCGCATCCGCTGGAGCTGGAGCAGCAACGCCGGCGAGACGGCGACGTCGACGGGGGCGGCGGAGGTTCGAGCGAGGTCGGCGAGCGCCCTCGTGAGCCCGGTGATGCGCCCGCTCGGAGCGAGCTCGTCCTGGAGCGCGGTGGAGGTGAACACCCCATCGGGCCCGAACGCGATCGGGTGGTCCAGCACGAAGGTCCACGAGAGCGAGAGCGGCTGCTCGGGTTCGCGGACGAGGTAGACCACCGGCGTCCGGATCGCAGCGACCGGCGTTCCGTCGACACGGAGGTCGACCTTCAG
>JBLNAW010000078.1:0-2801 GCA_050259555.1 Solirubrobacterales bacterium | reverse complement strand
CACCGCGTCCGCCGCGACCTCGAGCGTGATCTCGGCCTGGCCGGCGCTCGTCGCCGCGAGGGCTGCGGCCTCGAGCCCGGTGAGCCCGATCCGCGCGTCGCCGCCCGCCACCTGCACGAGGTGCTCGAGCGCATCCGCGGCGATCGTCACCCCGAGCTTGCCGAGCCCACGCTCGGCGTCCTCGAGCGCCCGGCCGAGCAGCGAGCGCAGGTCCTCCGGCTCGAGCGCCTCGAGCCGGAGCAGGAGGCAGCGTGAGAGCAGCGGGCTCACCAGGGAGAAGTAGGGGTTCTCGGTTGTCGCCCCGATCAGCGTGACGGTGCCCTCCTCGACGGCGGGGAGCAGAACGTCCTGTTGCGACTTCGACCACCGGTGGACCTCGTCGACGAAGAGCACGGTTCGGAACAGGCCGCCGCGGGCCCCGTCCATGATCTTCCGCGCATCGGCGACGCCGGATGAGACGGCCGAGAGCTGCATGAGGTCCGCCCCGACGGCCTCGGCGAGCAGGTATGCCAGCGTGGTCTTCCCGCTTCCCGCCGGACCCCACAGCACGGTGGAGGGCAGGTGCCCGCCCTCGAGCAGCTTGGTCAGGGCTCGGCCGGGTCCGACGAGGTGGCGCTGACCGACGAACTCCTCGAAGGTCCGGGGGCGCATCCGCGCGGCGAGCGGCGCCTCGGCCACCGTCGCCTCAGGCGTACCGGACGATCCGGTCGGGCCGGATTCGGAAGATCACGCGCGTCTGACCGTCCACCGGGTCCCACGCCTTCCCGTCGTAACGACGAGAGAGCGCGTCGATGTGTTCGAGCGCCTCGGGCTCCCCCACCGCGTCCACGACCATGCCGGTGATCGAGATCCAGTCGTACGCGTCTCCCTCGCGCGTGACGAGGACGGCGGCGTGCGGGTCTCGGTGCAGGTTGCGCGCCTTCACGCGGCCCTCGGCGGTGTTCACGAGCACGAGGCCCTCGGCGGCGTCGATCCACGTGATCGAGGCCTGCGGCGAGCCGTCGGCGTTCATCGTGGCGAGGGTCGCGTAGTTCCGGCCGGTGAGGAACTCGACGTCGCTCGGCGTGAGATCGGCCATCAGGGCTCCTTCAACTCGGCGGGTGGGGCGACGACGCGGATCCCGAGCTCGCGCAGCTGGTCCTCGGAGACCTCGGCCGGCGCGCCGGTGAGCGGGTCCTGGCCGGACTGCGCCTTCGGGAAGGCCGTCACGTCGCGGATCGCGTCCTTGCCGGCCATGAGCATCACGATGCGGTCGATGCCGAACGCCACGCCGCCGTGGGGCGGCACGCCGTAGCGGAACGCGCGGATCAGATGCCCGAACTGCTCCTCGGTCTGCTCCGGCGAGAGCCCGAGGCGCTCGAACACGCGGCGCTGGACCTCGGGGTCGTGGATCCGGATGCTTCCGCCGCCGAGCTCGAACCCGTTCAGCACGAGGTCGTAGGCGCGGGCCCTCGCGGTCTCGGGCTCCAGGTCGTCCGGGTCGGCCGGCGAGGTGAACGGGTGGTGGACGCTCACCCACTTGCCCTCGTCGTCGCTCCACTCGAACAGCGGCGGCTCGACCATCCAGCAGAACGCCCATGTGTTCTGGGGGATGAGGTCGAGGCGCGCGGCCATCTGTCGGCGGAGCGCGTCGAGCGCGACGTTCGCCCGGTCCACCCGGTCCGCCACGACGAGCACGAGGTCGCCCTCGCCCGCGCCGGTGGCCTTCAGCACGCCGGCGACCTCCTCGGGCGTGACGTGCTTCTCGACCTGCGAGCGCACGCCCTCGGCCAGGACCGAGAAGGTCACGAGCCCGGCCGCGCCGTTCGCCTTCGCGATCTGCGTCAGCTGCTCGTGGTCCTTGCGGCTCACCTGCCCCACCCCGGGCGCCGCGAACGCCTTGACGACACCGCCGTTCTCGAGCACCGAGGCGAACGCGCGGAACCCCGTGCCCTCGAACACCTCGCCGAGGTCCGCGAGCTCCATCCCGTAGCGCAGGTCTGGCTTGTCCGACCCGTAGCGGCCCTGCATCTCGCGATACGTCATGCGCGGGAAGGGCGTGGGGACCTCGACCCCCTGGGTCTCGCGCACGATCCGAGCCATGAGCGGCTCGACGAGCGCGAAGATGTCCTCCTCGGTGATGAACGACATCTCGACGTCGAGCTGTGTGAACTCGAAGCCGCGGTCGGCGCGGGGGTTCTCGTCCCGGAAGCACCGCACGATCTGGTAGTAGCGATCCTGACCGGCGACCATGAGCAACTGCTTCAGCTGCTGCGGCGACTGCGGGAGCGCGTAGAACGTCCCCTGCCACAGACGCGAGGGCACCAGGAAGTCCCGAGCGCCCTCGGGCGTGCTGCGCGTGAGGTACGGGGTCTCGACCTCGAGGAAGCCCCGCTCCTCCATGTGGTCGCGGACGATCCCGTTGACCTGGTGCCGCAGGCGAAGGATCCGCGACATCTCGGGCCGACGGAGGTCGAGGTACCGGTACCGCAGGCGGAGCTCCTCCGAGGCCTCGATCCGGTCCTCGATCGGGAAGGGTGGGGTGTCGGCCGCCGACAGCACCTCGACGGTCCGGACCGCGATCTCGACCTCGCCGGTCGGCAGGTTGGGGTTCTCCGTACCCTCCGGGCGCGGGCGGACCTCGCCGACGACGCGGACGACCGACTCCGACTTGAACGACTGTGCGGCCGAGTGCGCCTCCGGGGCATCGAGCGGGTGGACCACCAGCTGGACGAGTCCGTCGCGGTCCCGGAGATCCACGAACGTGACGCCGCCGTGGTCGCGCTGGCGCCAGACCCAACCGCAGAGGGTGACCTCGGAGC
>JBLNAW010000077.1:0-9040 GCA_050259555.1 Solirubrobacterales bacterium | reverse complement strand
TCCTCGAGGATCCGCCCGAGACGCTCGGCCTGACGCATGGCGCAAGTATAGGGGGCCGCGTTGCGCGGGTGAGTGATTGTGTCCTATAGTCGCGCCAAGTGAGCGAAATCGCGCGTGAGATCGCGAGCAAGCCCGCGTGCTGGCGCGAAGCCGCGCTCGGCGGGGGTCGTTCTCGGACGGAGCTGCCCGTCGACGGGGCCCGGGTGAGCGTGGTCGGCTGCGGCACCTCGCTCTACATGGCGCAGGCGGTCGCCGCGCTCCGCGAGTCGCTCGGGCACGGCGAGACCGACGCGTTCGCCGCCTCGGAGGCGCCGGCGGGACGTCCGTACGACGCGGTGCTCGCGATCTCGAGGAGCGGGACGACGACCGAGGTCGTCCGGCACCTCCGCGAGGTCCGTGGGCCGCAGCGGATCGCGATCGTCGGGGTCCCCGACTCCCCCGTCACCCAGGCCGCCGACACGGTGATCGAGCTCGGGTTCGCCGACGAGCGCTCGGTCGTGCAGACGCGGTTCGCGACGAGCGTGCTCGCGCTCGCTCGCGCGTGGCTCGGCGAGGATCTCGAGCCGGTGGCGGCTCGAGCGGAGGAGGGGCTCGCGGATCCGCTGCCGATCGACCCCGAAGAGCACGATCACTACGTATTCCTCGGTAGCGGATGGAGCGTGGGGCTCGCGAACGAGGGGGCGCTGAAGCTGCGCGAGGCCGCCCAGGCCTGGACCGAGTCGTACCCGGCGATGGAGTTCCGTCACGGGCCGATCAGCGTCGTCCGTCCCGGGAGCGTGGTCTGGGCGCTCGGAGCGGTCGACGGCGGTGTGCTCGAGGACGCGCGGGCGGCCGGGGCCACGGTCCTCGGCGGCGAGATCGATCCGATGGTCGAGCTCGTGCGCATCCAGCGGACGGCGGTCGCGCTCGCCGAGGCTCGCGGCCTGGACCCGGACCATCCTCGCAACCTGACGAGGTCGGTGGTGCTGTCGTGAAGGACCGGAACGGAGGGGTGAGATGAGGCGCTTCTGGTTGGTGATGCCGTTCGTGCTCGCGCTCGTCGCCGCGGCGTGCACGAGCGGGGACGGCGGCGGCACGACGGGGACGACCGGCGGGACGGGGACGACCGGCGGGACGGGCGAGC
Source organism: Solirubrobacterales bacterium (assembly GCA_050259555.1). GTDB lineage: Bacteria > Actinomycetota > UBA4738 > UBA4738 > HRBIN12 > HRBIN12. The sequence continues at coordinate 7,917 of JBLNAW010000077.1, read as the reverse complement.
AGGTCCACCTGATCATGTGGATCGGCTACACGCCGCCCCCGCCGGAAGCCGACTCGCTCGAGTACCTCTCGATCGACCGGATGGTGAAGGAGTTCGAGGCGGCGAACCCGAACATCACGATCGAGCTCCAGTACGTGAACAGCGACAACGCGCTCCAGAAGGCGACCGTCGCGCTGCAGGGGAACGAGCAGCCCGACATCTCGTACCAGTACGGAACGAACATGCCACAGCTCGCGACGGCGCCGAAGCTCGTCGATCTGACCGACAAGGTGAACGCCCCCGACTACAACTGGAACGACTTCTACGAGGGCGAGCGCGCGGTCGCGACGATCGACGGCAAGGTGCTCGGGGTCCCGGCCCTCGTCGACAACCTCGCCGTCGTCTACAACAAGGACCTGTTCGCATCTGCGGGCGTTCCCGAGCCGACGAACGACTGGACCTGGGACGACCTCCGCGCCGCGGCGAAGGCCGTGACCGACCCGGCGAGCCAGACCTTCGGCCTCGTGTTCCCGGCCGACGCGAGCGAGACGATGGTGTGGCAATACGACGCGATGCTGTGGGCCGCCGGCGGCGACCTCCTGAACGCGGACAACACCGAGGCGACCTTCAACGAAGCTCCGGGCGTCCGGGCGCTCCAGACCCTCGTGGACATCAACAACGACGGGTCGATGTACCTGGACTTCCAGCCCGACTCGGGCAAGTACGGCCAGCTGTTCAACGCCGGCAAGATCGGCATGGTGATCACCGGTCCCTGGGACCTCGGAGGGTTCCCGGACGTCAACTACGGGGTCGTGTTCATGCCCTCGTTCGACGCCGGCGGCAGCCACGAGACGATCGCAGGCCCGGACAACTGGGTGATCTTCGACAACGGCCCGGCCCGCGTGGACGCGTCGTGGAAGTTCCTCAGCTTCATGACCTCGCCCGACCAGGTGCTACAGGACTCGCTCGACACGAGCCACATGCCGACGCGAGCCTCGGTCGCCGCGATGCCGGCCTTCTCGGAGTTCTACACGAAGTACCCGGGCACGCAGGTCTTCGTCGACAACCTCAACAACGTGCTGAAGGCTCGGCCGCAGATCCCGCAGTACCCCAGGATCTCGACCGCGCTCGGTCAGGCGCTCGTCGCCGCGCTCCAGGGCGATGCGACCGCGCAGGCCGCGCTCGATCAGGCGGCCCAGCAGGCGAACGGCTTCCTCGCGATCCCGGCGTAACGGCGTGAGCGAGGGGCGGCCGGGAACGTGAACGTCCGGCGGATCGTGCGATCCGACCACGTGGTCGGCTGGGCGTTCGCGTTCCCGGCGGTGTTCCTCATCGTCGTGTTCGGCATCGTGCCGATCGTCTGGTCGGCGCTGATGTCGTTCCAGCGGAACAACCTGCTCGCACCGCCGGATTGGGTGGGGCTGCAGAACTACCGGGCGCTCACGAAGGACCCGGTGTTCAAGACCTCGATGGTGCACATCCTCGTCTACACGGTGATCTTCGTGCCGCTCTCCGTGGGTGGGGCCTTGTTCGTCGCGATCGCGCTGAACCGCAAGATCCGGGGCGTCCGCCTCTACCGGACGGCCGTGATCGTGCCGGTGGTCATCTCCACGATCGCGACCGCGATCATGTTCCTGTGGTTGTTCGATCCCTACTTCGGGCTCGCGAACTGGCTCCTGCAGAAGGTCGGTGTCGGGTCCGCGGCGAACCCCCTCGGGTTCTTCCAGAGTTCGAACGGAGCGCTCTACTCGATCATCGTCGTGACGGTGTGGGGGTGGATCGGCTTCGACGTCATCATCTACCTCGCCGCGCTCCAGGGGGTGCCGCAGGAGCTGCTCGAGGCGGCCTCGATCGACGGGGCCGGTCGCTGGAGCACGTTCCGAAACGTCACGCTGCCACTGCTCGGGCCGGCCACGCTGTTCCTCGTCGTGTTCTCCACGATCAACGCGATCCAGCTGTTCGACGAGGTCTTCTTCCTCACCAAGGGCGGCCCGGGCACCTCGACCTACGTCCCGGTCCTGTACCTCTACTACCTAGCCTTCGCACAGGGGATCGCCGGCTACGCGGCCGCGATCGCGTACGCCCTGCTCGCCATCATCCTCGTCATCAGCCTGATCGAGCTGTGGGTCGGGAAGCGACTCGTCTACTACGCCTCATGAGTACGACGACGACGACACCGCCGGAGCGACGTCCCGCAGGCGCTCCGCTGCTCGAGCCGCTTCCGGACGAGGGAGGAGCGAAGCGACGGTGGTTCCTGTTCAGTGGGTGGCACCTGGTCCTCCTGCCGGTCGCGTTCGTGATGGTCGCGCCGATGATCTGGATGCTCATCACGTCGTTCGAGACCTTCAACGAGACGCAGCACTTCCCGCCGATCCTCGTGCCGAGCGGCATCCGCTGGCAGAACTACCGGCAGGTCCTGGAGCTGTCGAGGTTCCCCCGGTGGTTCCTCAACACGGTCATCGTGACGACGGTGGTCGTGGTCGCGAACCTGTTCTTCTGCAGTCTCGCCGGATACGCGTTCGCACGGCTCAGGTTCTGGGGACGTGACGTCGTGTTCATCATCCTGCTGGCGACGATGATGATCCCGTTCCAGGTCATCATGATCCCGACCTTCCTCATCGTTCGGCAGCTCGGGCTCATCGATTCGCTCAGCGCGCTCATCGTGCCGAACCTCGCCGGGGCGTTCGGCATCTTCATGCTCCGGCAATTCTTCCGGACGTTGCCGATCGAGCTCGAGGAGGCCGCCCGCATCGACGGCGCGTCGCGTCTCGGGGTCCTGTTCAAGATCGTCCTCCCGCTGTCGGGGCCGGTGCTCGCGACCCTGGCGGTCATCACGTTCATGTGGACGTGGAACGACTTCCTGTGGCCGCTCATCACGATCTACGACATCAACAACATGACGCTGCAGCTGGGACTCACGACGTTCCAGGGGGCGCACAAGACGTACACGAACCTGCTGATGGCGGCCAACGTCATGAGCATCCTGCCGAGCCTCATCCTCTTCTTCGTCCTTCAGCGGTACTTCATCCGCGGGATCGCGACGACCGGACTGAAGGGATAGACGGTGGCCGAGGTCATCTTCGAGAGCGTGAGCAAGGTGTTCCCGGGCGGGACGACCGCCCTCGAGGATCTATCGCTCCACATCGCCGACGGCGAGTTCATGATCCTGGTCGGGCCGTCCGGGTGCGGCAAGACGACGGCCCTACGATGCGTCGCAGGTCTCGAGAAGCCGACCCGGGGCCACATCACCGTCGGCGACACGCTCGTCGACGATCTGACGCCGCGCGACCGCGACATCGCGATGGTGTTCCAGAGCTACGCCCTCTACCCGCACATGAGCGTGTACAAGAACCTCGCCTTCGGGCTGAGGCAGCGGCACACGCCGAAGGACGAGATCGACCGCCGGGTGCGTGAGGTGAGCACGATGCTCGGCCTCGACGAGCTGCTGAAGCGCAGGCCGGCACAGCTCTCCGGCGGGCAGCGTCAGCGTGTCGCGATGGGGCGGGCGCTCGTGCGCGAGCCCAAGGCGTTCCTCCTCGACGAGCCGCTGTCGAACCTCGACGCGAAGCTCCGGGTCCAGATGCGCGCCGAGTTGAAGCGCGTGCACACCCGCCTCGGCATCACGACGATCTACGTGACGCACGACCAGGTCGAGGCGATGACGCTCGGCGACCGGATCGCGGTGATGTCGGCGGGCCGGCTCCAGCAGCTCGGCCCGCCGCAGGACGTGTACGACCAGCCCGTGAACCTGTTCGTCGCCGGCTTCATCGGGAGCCCCCCGATGAACCTGATCCGCGGGCGGGCGGAGGGCGGCCGCGTCACGGCCGGCGATCTCGTGCTCGAGCGCGCGGGCGTCCCCGACGGCGAGGTCGCGGTCGGCATGCGGCCGGAGATCCTCACCTCGTCGACCGACGGGCTCCCCTCGTTCGAGTTCCTCGCCGACGTCGTCGAGCCGCTCGGAGACGAGATCGTCGTGCACGGCACCACCCAGGGGTCCGGCGTCGAGACCGGCGCGGAGGAGGAAGAGGTCCCGATGGTGCTCGAGAGCTCGCGCGTGCCGATCACCGCGCGGTTCGACCCCGGGGTGCGGATCGCCCCCGGCGACCGGCTGCGCCTCGGCATGCAGCCCGAGCGCGTCCACCTGTTCGACCTGCGGACCGGCGATCGGATCTCCTGAGCAGATCGCCGACCCGGACCTACCGGCACGGGGTCCAGGGCAGCGCGTACAGGTTGTACTTGGGGGACTTCACGATGGAGCTGAAGTCCCAGTCGTTCGCCGTGCCGCAGAACTCCTGTGGCTCGAGGCGGTACTCGGCCTGGAACACAGGCTTCCCCGCGTCGATGAACGCACGCCAGGCCGGCGCCGGGTACCCGCCGCCGTCGCACTCGTGGTACTGGAAGCACTGCTCGTTGATGGCGTAGTCGAAGTACGGCAGCAGGTCGGCGATCTGGCCTCCGTCGTTCTTCAGCGCGACGGACATCCCGTCCGCATGCGCCATCGCGGCGAGCGCCATGTTGTACTCGAGCTGCGTGTCGGCATCCAGGTGGAAGCCGGTCGTCTGACTCCCTTGCGCGTAGGTGTCCGCGATGTCGTACTCGATGCCGTCGAACCCGGTCGCCGCGACGCGGTCGGTGCGCGCCTGCATCATCTGGACCATGAACGAGAATCGGCCTTTGCCGTGGCTGAAGTTCGCCCAGTACTCGTCCGGGAAGCGGCGACTGAACGGCTCACCCAGCAAGCATCCATCGCAACGGCGGTCGAAGTCGACGTACTGCTGGTAGTCGGGACGCCACCGTTCGGCGTCGCCGGCGGTCACGTAGCCGATCGCATGCCGTCCGGACGCGTGGACCGCATCGACGGCCGCGGTCTCGACGACCCAGCCGTACCTTCCCGCGATGCTCGGGTCGACGTAGACGTCGAAGTCGAACACGTCGGGCCGAACGCAGTCGCCCCCACCGAACGCGGGCCGACAGATCCCGACGGCGATCCCTCCGGTCGACGGGTGCTTGCCCGGCGCGCCCTGCAGCTGCCATTGCCAACGAGCGCCCACCGGCGGCGCCCACGGCACGCGGACGACCGCGTCGGTCGAGTAGAGCTCGAGCGCCTCCCAGTCCAGCTTCGCCGACCCAGCGGTGCGCGACATGATGCGAACCCGGATCTCGCCGGTGGTCGGGTCGACGAGGTCGGCGAGGGCGACGTCGGCCGGGCGGATCACGTTGATGCGGATCGACTTCCACGGCGCCCGGTCGAGGTCGTCGCACGGCCACTGCTCGGTCCCCGCATCGCCGCCGCAGTGGTCCTGCGTCCCGAGCCGGAGCCAGGCGTCGTGCGCGACGTCGTAGATGCTCCACGTCCAGGACTCCGCCGCTGCCGTCGGTCCACGGAAGTTCGCCGTGAGCGTGATCGTGGTCACGCTCGACGCCACGACCTCGGGCGGGAGGATGTAGGTGCGGGAGCCGACGTAGCCGGCCTCCTCGCCGCGCAGCCGGACGTACCGGCTCGGATCGTCCGCCGTGCCGGCTTGGTCGCGCGTCGCGAGGACGTCGACCGACCCGTCGTGGGTGCCGGTCACGTCCTCGAGCGACGAGGGGGTGAGCACGGTGAGGGTCACGCCGCCGGTCGCGGCGGCCTGCGCCGACAGCGCTGGGCTGAGTGTCCACAGGAGCAGCAACGGCAGCAACGCCGCCGTGATCCGGACCTTGGAACGGGATGGAATGTGCACGACGATCCCTCCTTCCGAGATCAGGCGAGTTCGGGGATCAGGCGCCGGGCGTTCTCGCCCTCGACCTTCCGGAGCACGTCGTCGGGCAGGTCGAGGCCGGACACGGCCCAGCGCCCCATCAATGGAACATCCTCGTTCGAGTGCGGGAAATGCTCGTCGGCGGTCTCGAGGAAGCGCAGGTAGATCGCGTAGTTCTCGCGCGCCGGCGGGAACTCGTCGATGCCGAACAGCACGCGATCGGGGTGCGCGAGGATCACCTCGCGGACGGCGCGCGGCTGGCGACCGAGCTCGGCCACGCGGGCCGCGACGTCCACGTGGTAGTTCGCGTATGCGGCGAGCATCCGGCCGACGAAGGCGGGGTCTTCGGCGTACCCACCGAAGTGCAGGCCGACGAACACCGTGTCCGGGTTCGCGGCCACGAGGTCCTCGAGCGCGCCCATCAGCCGCTCGAACCGCGGGAAGGCCGGGTCGGCGAAGGACCACTCCGGGTGCTCGAGGAGCTGCTCGAGGCGCTCGTTCCGCTCGTCGATCGGATCGAAGAACGCGACCGGATCGGCCGTATGGATGAACACGGGCGCCCCGAGCTCGGCCGCGGTCTCCCAGAGCGGTGCGAGCCGTGCGTCGTCGGGAAGGACGAGCTCACCGCGGTCGTCCCGGACGTGCAGGCCGAGGTCCTTCCACACCTTGATGCCCCTCGCGCCGGCGCCGACGCTCGCGCGGAGCGAGTCCGCGGCTGCCCTGCCGATGTCGCCGCTCGCGACGGCCGCCAGCCAATCGACGTGGCAGCACGTCGCGAACCGACCGGGGTGCGCCCGGTCGTAGCGGTCGAGGTTCGCCTCGAGGTCCTCGCCCCAGCGCCCGTCGAGGTTCACGATCGCGGAGAGGTTGCAGTCGTCCATCAGCTCGAGCAGGGCGCCCACGTCCGGCGCGGTCCACTCGCCCGGCCGGCCGAGCCACTCGGACAGCCATCGGCCGAGGTGGTTGTGCGCGTCGACCGCGGGGAACCGCGCGCGCTCGACCGTGTGCGCCGGCACGACGAGGCGCGGCACCGGCCGGTAGTCGCGGAGCCGCAGGTCGCGCAGGTCCTCGGTCACGGGCGCATGTGGGCGCCGTCGGCGAACTGCGGGAGCCACGGCGCCTGTGCCTCCAGCATCCGGTCGGTCATCTCGTGGATCTGCGGGAGGGTGAGGAGCGCGCTCGTCAGCGGGTCGAGCGCGACCGCCGCGTGGACGAGGTCGCGGTCGCCGGTCATCCCGGCCTCGACCGTGAGGCGCTGGACCGTGATCTGGGTGAGGTTGAGCGCGGCGCACGCGCTCGGGAGCGAGCCGTACCGCGTCGGCTTCACGCCGTTCGCGTCGACCGCACAAGCGACCTCGACGCAGGCATCGGCCGGCAGGTTCTCGATCGAGCCGCCGTTGCGGACGTTGCCGTAGACGATCCGGCGCGTGCCGGTGACGAGGCTGTCGATGATCGGCGCCGCGAACTCGCCGCCGTGCTTCGGGCCCTCGCGGCGGGCCTCCTCGACGATGTCCTCGTTCGTGTACGAGACGTCGACCGAACGGCAGATCTCGAGGTAGTCCCAGCGTCGGTCGAGGTACTCGGCCGTGATCTCGGGGCTCTTGCGGAACCATGCCCAGTACTCGCTCGCGTGGTGGCTCGACTCGGTGTGGAAGTAGCCGGTGAGGAGCATGAGCTCGCTGCGGACGCGCTCGATGCTCTCGTACGCGTCGTCAGAGCGCTCGAGCAGCGGGATCGAGCGATCCACGTGGCGGGCCTCCATCACCTCGCGGATCTTCGGGATCAGGTCCTCGTCGCCGCGCCGGAAGGTCGTGAACCACGCGGTGTGGTTCACGCCGGCGCAATCGAACGTGATCTCGTCGTACGGCACCCCGAGCTCGCGCGCGAGGAGCTCCGAGGTCCCCTGCACGCTGTGGCACAGGCCGACGACGTTCACGCCGAGCAGGTCCGCCGCCCAGCAGTTGATGGCCATCGGGTTGGCGTAGTTCAGGAGCAACGCGTCGGGGCAGATCTCGAGCATCGCCTCGGCGATCACCCGCAGCGCCTCGACCGAGCGCAACCCGCGGAAGATCCCGCCGGGCCCGAGGGTGTCGCCGACCGTCTGATCGATCCCGTACGCGCGGGGGATCTCGATGTCGGATCCGTAAGCGTCGATGCCGCCGACCTGGAACACCGTGAGGACGACGTCGGCGCCTCG
>JBLNAW010000076.1:0-10738 GCA_050259555.1 Solirubrobacterales bacterium | reverse complement strand
TGATACCGCGACCGGCAAGGTCATCGCCGCGAACGCCGCCGCCTCGAACGTGAAGCGCGCGCACCTCGAGCTCGGAGGCAAGGCCCCGGTGGTGGTGTTCGACGACGCCGACCTGGAGAAGGTCGTCGAGTCGCTGAAGTTCGCCGGCTACACGAACACGGGCCAGGATTGCACCGCGTCCTGCCGCGTGATCGCGGGGCCGAGCGTCTACGAGGACCTGCTCTCGGCGCTCGTCCCGGCCGTCGAGTCGATCGTGGTCGGCCCGATCATGGATGAGTCCGTCGAGATGGGTCCGCTCGTGTCTTCGGGCCAGCGCGAGAGCGTGGCCGGGTTCGTGGAGCGGGCCGCCGAGGGCGGCGGCAAGGTGCTCACCGGCGGCGAGCGGATCGACGGCCCCGGCTTCTACTACAAGCCCACGGTCGTCGCCGGCGTGGACCAGAAGGCCGAGATCGTGCAGAACGAGGTCTTCGGCCCGGTGGTGTCGGTCCAGCGTTTCTCGGACGAGGACCAGGCGCTCGAGTGGGCGAACGACGTCGTGTACGGGCTCGCGTCCTCGGTGTGGACGAGGGACGCGGCCCGCGCGATGCGCGTCGCCCGCCGCCTGCAGTTCGGGGCCGTGTGGGTGAACACCCACTTCATGATCACCGCCGAGATGCCGCACGGCGGGTACAAGGAGAGCGGGTACGGCAAGGACATGTCGATGTACTCGCTCGAGGACTACACGCAGATCAAGCACGTGATGTGGTCGCTCGACTGAGGCCACGATCGAGGTGAACCGGGGGTGGCCCGGCCCGAACGACGGGCTCGGGCCACCTTCGTCGAAAGGGTGGTGATCGTTCCATGGCAGTCAGACCGTTCTACGTGAACGGCGAGTGGCGCACGGGCGAGGGGGCCTTCGAGGTCCACAGCCCGTACGACGACAGCGTCGTCGCCGAGATCGGGGTTCCGACGGACGCGGACGTCGAGGAGTCCATCGCGACCGCGGCCGAGACCTTCAAGGAGTCCCGGCACCTGTCGGTCGCGGCGCGCTCGAACGCGCTCGATCACATCTCGAAGCGCCTCGCCGAGACGCTCGAAGAGAACGCCGAGCTCATCGCGCGCGAGGGCGGCAAGCCGCTCAAGTGGGCGAAGGTCGAGGGCGCTCGAGCCGTCAGCACGTTCCGCTGGGCTTCCGAGGTCCTGCGCCACGGCGACGACGAGCTGATGCGGCTGGACACCGAGGCCGCGTTCGGCTCGCGGATCGGGCTCCTGCGGCGGTTCCCGTTCGGGCCGGTGTTCGGCATCACGCCGTTCAACTTCCCGCTGAACCTGGTGGCCCACAAGGTGGCGCCGGCGCTCGCGGTCGGCGCGCCGATCGTCGTGAAGCCGGCGTCGGCGACCCCGGTCGGTGCGCTCCGCCTGGCCGAGCTGTTCGACGAGACCGACCTGCCGAAGGGCATGTACCAGGTGCTCCCGGTCCGCTCGAGCGTCGCCGATCAGATGGCACGCGACGAGCGGTTCCGGAAGATCTCGTTCACCGGCTCGCCCGACATCGGCTGGTACCTGAAGGGCTTGGACCCGAAGAAGCGGGTGACGCTCGAGCTCGGCGGCAACGCCGGGGTCATCGTGCACTCGGACGCGGACCTGGATCTCGCGGCCGCGCGGATCGCGTTCGGCGGCTACTACCAGGCGGGACAGAGCTGCATCAGCGTGCAGCGCGTGCTCGTCGCGAGCGAGGTCTACGAGGACTTCGCGGCTCGCCTCGTCAAGGAGGTCGAGAACCTGAAGACCGGCGACCCGATGGACCCGACGGTGGACGTCGGCCCGGTCATCCAGAAGAGCGAGGTCGAGCGGATCGACGCGTGGGTGAAGGAGGCCGTCTCGCAGGGCGCCGAGATCCTCACCGGCGGCCGCGGCGAAGGCCCCTTCTACTACCCGACCCTGCTCTCCGAGGTGAAGCCCGAGATGAAGGTCTGCCGCGAGGAGATCTTCGGGCCGGTCGTGACGATCAGCCCGTACGAGACCTTCGACGAGGCCCTCGCGGTGGTGAACGACTCGCGCTTCGGCCTGCAGGCCGGTGTGTTCACGAACGACATCAACCGGGCCTTCCAGGCGCACCGCGAGATCGAGGTCGGCGGCGTGATCGTGAACGACATCTCGGCCTTCCGGGCGGACCAGATGCCATACGGCGGCTCCAAGGACTCGGGCTTCGGCCGCGAGGGCCTGCGGTTCGCGATGGAGGAGATGACGGAGCCCCGGATCATGGTCCTGTCGCACGTCCCGCTGTAGCAGACCCGACCCCAACGCACGGCTGCGGCGGCCGGCCCGCCGCGGCCGTGGCGTTTCCGGCCCCTTCGTGGTCTCCTGAGCGCTTCCCACCCGCCTGCGACAGCGGAAGGAGGATCCGATGACGAAGAAGCCGATCGCGATCGCGAGCATCGGTATCGTGGCCCTCGGGACCGCGGTGCTCCTGCTGTCGACCGCACCCGCCCGCGGGTCGAGCTCGGCAGCGGCGCTCGATCCGGGGAACTTCGTGGCCGTCGTCGACAACCCGTACTACCCGCTCGCGCCGGGCACGACGCTCGTCTACCAGGGCGTGCGCGACGGGCAGACGCAGATCGACCGCGTACGGGTCACGGACGGGACGAAGACGATCCTCGGCATCCAGGCGACGGTCGTGCTCGACGTGGCACGGCATGGGGGTGCGCTGCTCGAGAAGACCCACGACTGGTTCGCGCAGGACGTCGACGGCAACGTGTGGTACCTCGGCGAGGACACCGCCGAGTACGACGAGCAGGGGAACGTCGTGAGCACCGAGGGTTCGTGGCAGGCCGGTGTGGACGGGGCCGAGGCCGGGATCATCATGGAAGCCGATCCGCAGGTCGCCGACGGCTACCGGCAGGAGTACCTGGCCGGCCACGCCGAGGACCAGGCCTGGATCTTGACCCGGGGCGGCTCGGTCGTGGTTCCGTTCGGCCGGCTCCACCGCACGCTCCTCACGATGGAGTGGTCGCCCCTCGAGCCGAAGGTCGTGGATCAGAAGACGTACGCGCCCGGGATCGGGATCGTCAGCGAGCGCACCGTCGCGGGGGGGCAGGAGGTCGCCGAGCTCGTCGCCGTTCACACGGGGTAGCGCGGGTCGGCCGGTATATCCTTCCGGCCGTGCGGATCTCCGTGTTGGGAGCCGGAGCGATGGGCAGCGCCGCCGCGGTGCTGCTCGCGCGCCACGAGGACGTCGAGCTGCTCGTCCTCGACGTCGACGAGGCGAGGGCTCGCACCGTCGCCGGGCAGATCGGCGCCGAGGGCCGGGGGTTCGACGCGGCGTCCGATGAGCTCGAGGGGGCGCTGCGCGAGGTCCAGGCCGTCGCCGCGTGCATCCCGTACCGCGCGAACCTGCCGACGATGGAGGCCGCGCTCGCGGCGGGATGTCACTACGCGGACCTCGGCGGCCTGTTCCACACCACGAAGAAGCAGCTCGAGCTCCACGATCGGTTCGCGGCCGCCGGGCTGTCCGCGGTGCTCGGGATCGGCTCGGCGCCGGGCCTCACGAACGTCCTCGCGAAGCTCGGAGCGGACCGGCTGGACACCGTGACCTCGATCGACATGGTCGACGGCGCGGTCGACCTCGCGGCGGACGGCGGCTCGTTCGGCGTCCCGTACTCGATCGAGACCGTGCTGGACGAGTTCACGATGCCCGCGATGGTGTTCGAGGACGGGCAGCTGAACGAGGTGCCCGCCGCGTCGGGCGTGATCGACTGGGACTTCCCCGAGCCCGTCGGCCGGCAGCCCGCGATGTACACGCTCCACTCCGAGCCCGCGACCCTGCCGAGCACGATCCCCGGCGTCCGCGACGTGCGCTGGCGCCTCGCGCTGCCGAGGGCCGTCCACGAAGGTTTCGCGTTCCTCACCGGTGTCGGCCTCGCGAGCGCCGAGCCCGTGTGGACCGGGTCGGGCGAGGTCGCCCCCCGCGAGCTGCTGGCCGCCGTGCTGAGCCGTCTGCCGGTGCCCGAGGGCGAGCCGAACGACGTCGAGTTCCTCGATGTCCGCGTGGTGGGCACGAAGGACGGTCGTCCGGCCGAGCACCGAGCGCTCGCGCGGCTCGAGCCGAGCCCCGAGGGCCTCTCGGCCGGCGCCTTCGGGACCGCCATCCCGATCGCCGTCACGGCCCGCTGGATGGCCGAGGGCCGGGTCGCGCCGGGCGTGCACCCGCCCGAGGTCGCGCTCGATCCCGAGGCCTTCATCGCGGACCTGCAGGCCGAGGGCGTGGCGTTCTCCACGGAGCTCCGGGCGTAGCAGCGAGCGGGGGTAGGCTGGTGGCGTGAGCCCCGCGTTCATCGCGATCGCCGTGACGCTCGTCGTCGTCGCGCTCGGCGCGGCGATCGTCACGCTCACCGAGGGCGGCCCCGTGCGCGCCGGCCGTCGGCGACCGCTCCCCGTGCCGGCTCCGTGGATCGCGCTCGGCGCGCTCGTCCTCCTGCTCGGCGTCGTGATCATGCCGAGGATCCTGGGCTTCACCTTCCTGTTCCTCCCGATGATCTGGTCGCGCCGAGCCGGCCGTCCCCGCGGCGGACCCGGGACCGGCGGTCCGGGTCCCCGGCCGGATCGCGATCCCTCGGACGAGGACCGGTAGCCGACCGTGGGCAAGGCGATCGGCCTCGTGCTCCTGGCCCTCGCGGCGCTCGGGTACTGGCGGGCGATGCACGTCGTCGAGCGCACCTGGGGACAGGGATGGGGGCGGTGGAGCTGGTGGACGTCGATCCCGCTCTGGGCCGGGGCGGCCGCGCTGGCGGCGATCTTCGGGGGCCCGGGCTGGGCGACGCTCGTGATCGTCGCCGGGGGGATCTTCGCCGTCGTCCTGCTGTCCCAGCGCTCGCTGCGCGGGAGCCGCTAGAGAAGGGTCCGCTCGGCGAAGTCCGAGATCGAGGACGCGGCCTCGGCCTCCCGGCGCCAGAAGAAGTGGTCGGTGCCGGGGACGATCACGAGTTCCGCGTTCGGCAGGCGCCGAGCGATCCCCTCGAGGTCCGGCCGCTGCGAGTACTGGTCTCCCTGACCCGAGAGGAGCAGCACCGGCCGTCGGAAGGCGCGCAGCTCGGCGTCGGTCGGCGGATCCGGCACCTCGAGGCCCGTGTCCCCGAGCGGGAGCCCGACGAGCGCGAGGGCGGCGACGGCCGGGTCCTGGATCGCCTCGAGCAGCGCCACGAGGGCGCCGAAGGACCAGCCGCACACGAGCGCGGGGCCCTCGGCCTCGGCGCGGACATGGGCGACCGCGGCCGCGACGTCGCGGACCTCGGCACGCCCGCCGCCGAACGTCCCGCCCGACCCGAGCACCCCGCGGAAGTTGAACGCGAGGACGGCGAACCGACGGGCGACCAGCTCGTTCCGGATCGCCCAGAGCAGCGGGTGATCCTTGCTCCCGCCGTGTCGAGGGTGCGGGTGGCACAGCACGGCCGAGCCACGCGCCGGGCCCTCGGGGATCCGGAGCTCGCCCTCGAGCGAGAGCCCGTCCTCCGTCGCGAACCGCAGCGTCTCCACGGCGTGCGACGATGGCAGGCGTGACGGGCGTTCGACAACCCCGGGGGACCGGCTTCGTGCTCCGAGACCCGCTGCCGTGGGACGGGCTCGCCCGCCTCACGCGCCTCGGCGAGGAGCTCGGCTACGCCGCCCTGTTCCTGCCCGAGATCGTCGCCCGCGACGGGTTCGCCGCCCTGGCGGCCCTCGCCGGCGAGACGCGAGACCTGCTCCTCGGCACGGGCGTCCTGCCGATGCGCTCGAGGACGCCGCTGCTGACGGCGATGGGCGCCGCGACCGTCCAGGAGCGCTCGGGCGGCCGGCTCGTCCTCGGGCTCGGGACCGGGTCGGCCGGCCGCGGAGCCCTCGACGAGCTTCGGCGGACCGTCGGCGACGTTCGGTCGCTGCTCCGGGGGGAGCGCGGCGGCGGGCAGGGGAGTCTAGCCCTGCTTCCCGGCGCGGAGGTCCCCGTGTGGATCTCGGCGATGGGGCCCCGGGCGTTCCGCCTCGCCGGCGAGGTCGCCGACGGGGGCCTCCTCAATTGGTGCACGCCCGAGCGGGTCGCGTTCGCGCGGGCCGAGGTCGCGAGGGGGGCCGAGGCGGCCGGTCGCGATCCCGGGAGCATCACGATGGCGGTCTACGTGCGGTCGTGGATCGGTCAGGATGCGGTAGCGGCGATCCATGTGCTGAAGGCCGCGGCCGGCGAGTACGCGGGGTATCCGGCGTACGCGCGGCAGTTCGAGCAGCTCGGGATGGGCGCCGAGGCGTCGTCGGCCGCCGCCGCCGTGCGAGCCGGCCGCCCCGAGGACGCTCCGGACGTGCTCGTCCATGCCTTCACCGCGTTCGGCGACCGGGCGCCGGAGCGTCTCGACGCCTACCGGCAAGCGGGTGCAGATCTCGTCCTCGTGTACCCGGTGGCGGTCGGTGACCCGGCGCCGTCGATCGAAGCGACCCTGAGGGCGCTCGCGCCCTGATCTTCCTGACGCGGGTTGCGAGCCCGGCTCACGCGGCTAAGATGGGTTTGTACGGTCCGCACCGTAGAAAAGGGGAAAAGGCATGACCTACACGATCGCTGAGCCTTGCATCGATGTGAAGGACAAGGCCTGCGTCGACGAGTGTCCGGTCGACTGCATCTACGAAGGCGGCCGGATGCTCTACATCCAGCCCGACGAGTGCGTGGACTGCGGCGCCTGCGAGCCCGTCTGTCCCGTGACGGCGATCTTCTATGAGGACGACGTCCCCGCCGAGTGGAAGCAGTTCACCGCGATCAACGCCGAGTTCTTCGGCGACGCGGTGAGCGGCGTCGGCTCGCCGGGTGGCGCCGCACAGGTCGGGCCGAGCACCGCCGACCACCCGACCGTGGCCGGCTGGGCCGCCATCGGCTAGCACCACCCGAGCGAGGGAACGCCCCCGAACGCCCCCGGTCACGGGGGCGTTCGCCTATCCGGTCGGCCCGGCGTCCGGGGTCGCGGAGGGTTCGTCGGCCACGAGCACGCGGAACGACGCACCGCCGCCCTCGCGATCCTGCACCCACGCGCGACCCCCGAGGAGCTCGGCGAACCGTGCGACGAGCGCGAGTCCGACGCCGACACCGGGGGAGTGCTCGGGCGCGTCGGGCCCTTGGCGGAACGGCTCGAAGATCGCCTCCCGGTGCGCCTCGGGTACACCGGGGCCGTCGTCCTCGACGACGATGAGCACACCGGCCTCGGTCCGCTCGACCCGGACCCAGACCTGCGTGTCCTTCGGGGTGTGCCGCAGGGTGTTCGCGAGCAGGTTCTCGACGATGCGTTCGACCTTGGCGGGGTCGACGTTCGCGACGAGCTCCGGCGCGTGGACCTCGGCACCCCGCGCCGCGAGATCGGACTCCTCGATCACGCGCCGCACGAGCGCACCGACGTCCGTCGCGTGCCGTCGAGGCTCGACGATGCCGCGGGCGAGGCGGTCGAGATCCAGGAGATCGCTCACCATCCGATCCAGCTTGCGTGCGTTCACCGCGATGCGTTTCGCCATGTCCCGCGAGTCCTCGGTCTCGAGCTCGAGGTCCGCCCGCTCGAGCGTCACCGCGAGTCCGAGGATCGCCGCCAACGGTGTCCGGAGGTCGTGCGAGACCGCCTGGAGGAACGTGTTCTTCATCTCGTCGAGCGCGCGCAGGCGTTCGGCCGCGTCGCGCTCGACCTGGAGGGCGTGCTCGAGGCCCTCCTCGGCCGCCTTGCGCGCCGTCACGTCCTGGATGAAGCCCTGCCAGAAGTCCGGGCTGCCCACCCGACGGACGAGCACGGCCTGGTCGTGCACCCACACGTATCCGCCGTCCGCGCGCCGGAACCGGTACTCGAGATCCACGGGCTCGCCGGTCCGGTCCGTCTGGAGATCGGCGTCGGCGACCCACTCCCGGTCGTCGGGATGGATGTGGTCGAGCCAGAAGTTCGGCGTCCACGTCCACTCCTGCGTCGTGTACCCGAAGACGTCCTGCACCTGCGGGCTGACGTAGAAGTGCTCGGGATCGCCGTCGGTCGTCTGCCGATAGGTGACCGCCGGGATGTGCTCGACGAGCGCGCGGTACGTGGCCTCGGCCTCTCGGAACCGCTCCTCGGTCTGCTTCTGCTCGGTGATGTCGAGCATCACGCCCTGCCAGACCTCGGGCCTCCCGGCCTCGTCCCGGATCAGGATCGACTCGTCGTGGAACCAGACCACGCGACCGTCGGCCGCCACCATCCGGTAGTCCTGGATGTACGGATCGCCCGTGACGCCCGTACGGTCGCTCTCGGCGGTCACGCGAGCCAGGTCGTCGGGGTGCACCAGCTGCGTCCAGAAGCCCGGGACCTTCCACCACGTCTCGGTCGGGTAGCCGAGGAGGCGCTCGACCTGAGGGCTCACGTACAGGATCGAGGAGCTGGCGTCGGGGGCGTCGACCGCCCGCTCCTGGTACGTGATGACCGGGGTGCGCTCGACGATCGCTCGGAACCGCTCCTCGGCGCGCCGGAGCTGCTCCTCGGCGTGGCGGCGGGAGATCGCCGCGCCGATCGTGGCCGCGGCCGCACGCAGGGCGTCGATCTCGATCTGCGTCCAGACGCGCTCCTCGAGGCAGTCGTCGAAGCCGATCCAGCCCCACCACTCGCCGTCGACGAAGATCGGGACGGACACGATCGAGCGAACGTCCTGCGCCTCGAGCGCGCGCCGCTCGGCCTCGGGGAGGTCGCGGACGATGCCGTGCAGGACGTCGCCGCGCGACAAGATCTCGACCCAGCGCTCGAACCCGTCCGCGGCATAGCCGGCATGGGTGACGGCGGGATCGCCGGTCGTCGCTCGAACGCCCGGGGCGGTCCACTCCTGGCGTACCGCGGCGAGGATGTCGCCGTCCGCGGCGGATCGGTTCCTCGAGAGGGATACGCGGCTGACGCCCGTTGCCTCGCCGAGCCTCCGAAGGACCTGCGGCAGGACCGATCCCCAGTCGGGGGTCTCGAGGAAGCGCTGGGCCGCGAAGGCGACGGCCTCGAGCGCGGCGTCGCGCCGGAGCGCCGCTGCTGCCCGTGCCTGCGCGGTGTCAGCCATCCACCCTCCACCCGAACGGAACCGAGGGCGCGGGACGCGCCCCGACCATTATCGGTTCGTGCGCAGGGGTGTTGAGCGGGAGCTCAGGCCTCCGCCGGCTCGGGCATCGGGAAGACCCCCGGGCCCGACCACGCGGTGTCCATGCGCCAGCGCTCGCGTGACTTCACGGCGAGCTTGTGCATGAGGTCGATCGCGCCCTGGTCCTCCGAGCCCGGCTTCCACTCGACCACGCCGTCCGCGACCGCGCGGTTCCAGACGTCCTGGCCCTTGTCGGTGCGGATGATCGTGAGCGTCCAGCCCTCGCCCTGGCCGAGACCGCCGAACGAGATATCCGCGTGCTCGGCGGCGAAGTCGGGGCAGTGCAGGCACCCGGGTCGCGTGTAGACGTGGGACTTCTTGAGGCCGTAGGTGAGCTCCTGTCCGTCCTTCGTGTAGAAGAGCAGCTTGCCCTTGATGTTCACGCGGACGATGTCGTCGAGGTTCAGGCCGAGCTCCTTCTGCGCGATCTCGACCATCAGCCCGTCGTAGGTGAAGGACTTCGAGCACAGGAGGCCGAAGGTCCAGTTGACCTTCTTCGCCCACTTGTTCACGCGGCGAGCGGCCATCGAGCCGGGCGCGCTCGCCTGGCAGCCCATGCCGACGAGCGCGAGGTTCGACAGGCCCATCTCGGCGGCCTTCAGCATCGCGAGCGGGTTCGGCGAGTAGGTGTAGCGAGAGCCGGCCGAGGCCAACACGCCGTCGCGGTCGGTCACCACAGCCGGTTCGCAATCCCACTCGCGCTCGTCCGACAGCTTCGACGTGCACACGCCGTCGATCTCGCCCTTCTCGAGCCCCCAGATCAGCAGTGAGGAGACGACGCCGCCGTCCTGCCCGTGGGCGAGGACCTCGGGGTTCGCGGCCTTCGCGAGCACGATGTCCTTGTAGAAGCCGATGACCTCCTCGGGCTTGCGGGTCGCGCCGAACAGCTGTTGGTCGATCTCACCTTCCCACTCGCGGAAGCGGGGGCACGCGAGCGTGCACAAGGAACAACCCTTGTCGCCGTGTGCGCACTGGTCGACCCCGTCCTCCTGGAGCTGGACGGGGTTGTAGTTCTCATAGCCGAGGACGTGGAACGGACAGGCCACGATGCAGGCGGTGCAGCCGGTGCACAGACCGGTGTCGACGACCTCGTGATACAGATCGAACCACTGGGTGTTCTCTTTGGGAGCCATGGGCAGCAGGATATCGTCCGGCTTCCTGCGCGAGGCCGGGCCGAAGGACCCAATCGCCCTCGGGCCATCTGGCCGGTCCGTCCAGAGCTAGATCGAGAAGGACTCCCCGCAGGCGCACTCGTGCACGGCCTGTGGGTTCAAGACCTTGAGGCCGCCGCCGAGCAGCGCGTCGTTGAACTCGAGCGTCGAGCCCCGGACGATCGGGGCGCTCCGGGGATCGACGAGCACCCGGAACCCCTCCACCTCGATCACGTGGTCCCCGGCCTCGGGCGCATCGGTGAACGAGAGCTCGTAGGAGAAGCCCGAGCACCCGCCGGCGACCACTCGGAGGCGCAGGGCGGCGTCCGGGCGGCCTTCCTTCTCGGCGAGCGCGCGGGCCTTGCGGGCCGCCTTCTCCGTGACGGTCAGCACGGCGGTGTCGGTATCCATCGGCGTCCAGCGTAACCCAGGATCAACGTTCGGCCAGTCCGAGGAGCGCGCCCTTCACGGAC
>JBLNAW010000075.1:0-12615 GCA_050259555.1 Solirubrobacterales bacterium | reverse complement strand
GAGGTCGATATCGTGCGACGCGGACTCGATCGTGATGCCGCAAAGCAGGCCGGGCGTCGTGCGCCAGTTCGCGTTCGGGGCCGAGAGCGAGGGCCCCATCCGGAGGACCCAGGCGGAGTGCGGCGAGCCGAGCTCGGCGGCCAGATCGCGCCACCGCCGGAACGCCGGGCGGAACCGGTTGTTGAAGCCCACCATCGAGCGGCCCGGGCTCGAGCCCAGCGCGGCCGCGATCGCTCGTCCGTCCTCGAGCGTCGTCGCGATCGGCTTCTCGAGGTAGACATGCTTGCCTGCGGCCGCGGCCGCCTCGACCTGCGCCCGGTGGAACGTGGGCGGGCTGCACACGTACACGGCGTCCACCTCACCGAGCAGCGGTTCGAGATCCTCGTGCGCCCTCGCGCCGTACTCTGCCGCGAGCGCCTCGGCCCGCTCGCGCACCGGGTCCATCACCGCGACGAGCCGGACGCCGTCGATCTCGCGCAGGTTCTCGGCGTGGGTCCGGGCGATACCGCCGGCCCCGACCATCCCGATGCGCGCGACGTCCGCCGTCATCGTGCGATCACCAGCACCTCGAACATGCCGAGCTCGGAGACCCGGATCGTGAGCCGTCCGTTCGCCGCGGACCACGTGCGCCCGTCTCCGACGAGCGCCCGGACCGAGGCCGGCTCGCCCTCGAAGGGGAGGAGGACCTCGGCGTCGTGCATCGGGACGGGCCCGACCTCGCGCTGGCCGAGGTGCCCCGAGAGATTGACGAGGTGGAGCAGCAGGTCGCCGCCGGGGCGCTGGAACAGGGTGACCTCGACCATCGGCGAGAGGTTGCCGCCGAGCGGTTCGAGGCCGGCGTGGTGCTGGAGCGCGTCGGCGAGGAAGTCCGACGTGTTCGGATGACCGTCGCGCTCGAGGAGCGCACCGCACCGCCACGGCAGGAAGATCGCTCGTCCTTCGCCGACCGCGCGGGTCGTCATCGCGGGCTCGCCGGTCGGCTCCCCGAGCACGACCCGCTCGGGCGGGCCGAAGGGGCCGGGCGGGATGAGGCGCAGGTGACGCCGGACGTCCGAGCGGTACTCGGCGTCCACGTACGGTCCGTCGAGGTAGACGAGGTCGGTGTCCTCGAGCCGACCGAACCCCTCGTGGTCGTCGATCCGGAACGACGCGCCGCGCATGTCCGGACGGACCTCGCGGACCCGCTCGACGCCGAGGCTCGCGAACGGCGGCCCGGACCGCGGCTCGTACTCATCGCTGCGGAACCCCGAGAGACCCGAGACCACGAGCGTGCCGCCGCGCTCGACCCATGCGTCGAGCCGCCGGGCGACCTCGTCCCCGATCGGCTCGAGACCGGGAACGATCACCGCCCGGTAGCGCTCGAGCGCGGCGTCGTCGGCCGCGTCGACCGTGAGGACGTCGAAGAGGAAGTGGTGCTCGGCGAGCACCCGGAACCAGCCGCGGTGCTCCTCGACGTCGGCTCGCGGCCCCGCGAGGAGCGCAACGGTCGCGCGCGAGGCGAGGTCCCGGTACTCGTGGTCGTGCGCGGCGTGGAAGCGGAAGATCTCGCGGACGCTCTCGAAACCCGAGCGGTCGGCCTTGTCCTCGAGCAGGCCGATCACGTAGTAGTCGAGGCCGCCGCCGTTCGCGAGCGCCTGCGCGAGCCGCAACCGCTGCAGGTGCGGCGAGACCGCGACGTGGCGGACCGGGAAGTCGATGAAGTCGACCGAGGCGTTGCTGCTCACCATCCGCGGGTACGAGGCCACGACCCACTTCGTGTTGTCCGAGGCGCTGTAGGGCCACGTGCGGCGCCCGAGCGCGGTGTTCGACTCCTGGCGCACGAACCCGCCGTCCGGGAACGCGCGGTCGACCGCGAGATCCGGTCGCAGACGACGGATCCGTTCGTGCATCCGAGCCCGGTCCTCGCGCAGGGTCCGGTCCTGGAACACGAGGTAGCGCCGGTAGATCGGATCCGCCATATCCCGCTCGACCGGCAACGACAGATCGAACATCGCGGCGAACCGCTCGGCACAGTTCGCGCAGTGGCAGATGCCATGGTCGACACCTCGGTAGTCGTACGAGAGATAGCCGGCCCAGTTGAAGTAGATGCCGTCGACGTCGAGCGTCGTGATGGTCTCCTCGACGATCGCCGGAGCGTGCTCGCGCTGATAGTCGCCGTTCACGCACACGTGGACGTCGCCGTGCTCCTCGACGATCGCGCCGTCCGGACGGACCGATGCCCACTCGGGGTGTCGTTCGTAGAGTGCCCGGCGAACCTTCGAGAAGTCCGTCCGCGCGATGACCTTGATCCCGGCGTCGTGGCACGCGACGACGATCGTCGCGAGGTCGTCGCCCCGCAGGTACCGGCTCGGCGTGTGGACCTCCAGTTCCGTGGGGTAGCTCGCGACGATCCCCGACGTGTTGATCATCGCGACCGTCGCCTCGAACGAGCGTAGGGATGTGACGTAGCGCTCGGCGTCGATGTCGCGCATGTCGATCTCGCGCAGGTTGGTCTGGATCAGGCGCCACGGCCACGTCTCCCACCAGCCGCCGAGGGCCGCGGTCGCGTCGGCCACGTCGCTCACCTCATCCCTGCAGGAGCACCACCGAGTAGAGCGGCACGTCACGGAGCTCGAGCCGGTGCATCCCGCGCTCGTGCCAGCTCATGCCGAGGTGCGCGCCCATCTCGCCCGAGGGCGTGAACGGGAACGCGTGCCGGTACCACCGCGGGAGACGGAACCGGAGCGTGAGCTCGGGCAGGATCGGGACCTCGTCGCCCTCCTCGTCGTAGTCGTAGCGGATGATGTGGATCGCGACGCCCCGCGTGACCCGCTGCAGGTTGATCGCGAGGTCGTGGCCGCCGTCCATCAGGACCTGCGGGCCGTCGGCCAGATCCTCGACGCTGATCTCGTCCACACGCTTCACGAGCCTGTGCTCGAGCAGCGCGGCACGAACCCCCTCCGGCAGGTTCGCGCCCAGGTCGCCCCGGACGAGCACGTGCCCGCCTCGTCCGAGGAACGCCTCGACCAGGTCGACCTGCGGCGACGTGAGCGACGTGCAGTGCGGCAGGACGAGGGTCCGGTACTGCGCGAGATCCTCCAGCGTGAGCGTGTCGGGCCGCAGCTCGCCCTCGGGGAACATCACGACGTCGAACGGCTGTGTCTGCGCCACCAGCTGATCGCAGGCTTCGTAGAAGGGCACGAAGCTGCGCGAGTCGTCCACCTCCTGGCGCTCGAACGCGCTCGGCACGCTGTAGACGACCGCGGTCTCCGAGTACGTCTTCGTGCCGAACAGGTCCTCGTGGTCCGCGAGGAAGTTCTGCATCTCGGTCAGCACGTCGTGCGGCGCCCAGAGCGTTTCCTGCACGACCGGACCCATCCACGACCCGTAGGGGATGCTCGTGCTCACGCCGAGCGCGACCGCCTCGTACTGCATCATCCGGAACCGATCGTGCCCCTGGCCCTTCGTGAGCTTCTGCTGGAGCTCGGGGATCACGCCGGCGAACGGCTGCTCGACCACGACGAGCTCGGCGTCGTCACCCGCGAACCCGGCCGCATATCGGCACCAGGAGGGCTGGCGGTACTCGGTCACGTGCTGCTCGGCGCAGAGCAGGTCGACGTGGGGGCGGAACGCGTCGAAGTGCGGCGGGGCGTCGCCGCAGTTGCACGCGACGAGCACCTCGCGTCCCTTGGACCGGCCGTACTCGCGGATGTAGTCGGTCATCTCGATGAAGTGCTTCGTCACGGCCCGGCGCTGGAACCGGACGTACTCTCGGAACAGCGGCGCGCTGCGGCGGTCCTCCCTGAAGTCGAACCCGCGCTCGAGCAGCCAGGAGCCGTAGTGGAAGGAGTCGAGGTCCGTGCCCTCGAGCTCCGCCGGCCGCTCCTCCGCCGGTAGGTCCTGCAGGTACGCGCGGAACTGCTTCATGCAGTCGCGGCAGAAACACCCGCCGTAGCGCATCGAGAACAGGGGCAGGTCCGCCTCGTCGAGCTCGACCCCGGCGACCCCCGCGTCGATCTGGATCCGGATGATCGCCTTCAGGTACTCCCGCCAGACGGGGTTGTTGCGGTCCATCAAGTAGGCGTAGTGCTCGCGGTCGGGCGCCTCGACCCATTCGGAGTGGAGCGGGTTGCCGTGGATGTCGCGGGAGACGCACTCCTCGAGGACGTCGGTGACCTTCTCCCCGTCGCTGTTCACGAGGCCGTCCGGGAAGTAGTGCTCGAACGGCTTCCACAGCTTCGGGTACGTGTTCTGGGTGAACTCGCGCAGGCCGAGCCACGCCGGAGTGCCGAGCCCTCGGGGCTCGTTCATCGACAGCACCCGGTCCTGCGCCTCGTTCAGCTCGACGGGGAACTCCCAGCCCTGGACCTCGAACACGATGCCGTAGACCTTGATGCCGCGCTCCTGGCAGTGCTGGATGAACTCGGCGTCGTTGAGGAACCCGTAGAAGCGGAAGCGGGGATCGATCTCTTGCCACGCCTCCTGCTCGAGGTACGGGAGCGAGATCGACCCTCCCCCGAGCGCCGACCAGACCAGCGCCGTAGCACGGTAGGCCTCGAGGTCCTCGACCATCCGCAGGCGCCGGGCGGGCAAGCTCGGGTGGTAGCAATGGTGCCGCGGGTACCACGCGTCGAAGTAGACGGCTCGCTCCATCTCAGCTGTTCACTCCTCGCTCCAGGTCAGGACCATCCCGAGCGAGCGCTCCGGATGGTGCACCACCAGCTCGAACGCGACGACCGCGTCGGTGTAGGGGATCCGGTGGGTGATCAGCGGTTCGATCGCGACCCGCCCCGCCGCGAGATCGGCCGCGAGCTCGGCGTCGTGCTCACGGTCGACCCAGCACGGGAAGGTCACGGTCGCCCGCTTGAGGTGCGTGGGGTGGAACTCGACCCGGATCGGGTCGGGGTAATAGCCCTGGAGGCAGATCCGGCCCTCGCGACGCACGAGCTCGACGCAGGTCTCGAGCATGGCACCGAGCCCGGTCGTGTCGATCACGACGTCCGCACCATCCGGTGCCTCCTCCCGCACCACGTCCGCGAGGTCCTCGACGGAGGCGTCGACGACCCGGTCGGCGGAGGAGGCGGCCGAGGCCCGGACGCGCGCCTCGATGACGTCGGTCGCGATCACCCGCGCGCCCCGGCGACGGGCGGCCTGCGCCGACATCTGTCCGATCATGCCCTGCCCGATGACCACGACGAGGTCGCCCGGCTCGACGCCGGTGAGTCGAACACCGTGCCGCGACACCCCGGCCATCCGGAGCAGCGAGGCCGCGGCGAGATCCACGCCGGACTCGAGCGGGGTCACGTCCTCCCGCGCCTGCACGAGCGATCCCGTGTGCGAGCCGAGCCCGTAGCGGGCGTCCGGGTCCGCGAAACGCGTCCCCTGCGCGAACACGTGATCGCCGGGACGCAGGTCGTCGACCTCGCCGCCCACCTCCTCGACCACGCCGGCAGCCTGATAGCCGGGGAAGTGCGGGTACTGGGGGATGCCTCCGGCCCAGCGGTACCGATCCGTGAGGAGCCAGCGCTCGGTGCCCTGACTGACGCCGGAGCACACGGTCCGGATCCGCACGTCCCGCGGGCCGAGGTCGGGGAGCTCCACCGTCCGGACCTCGACCACGTTCGGCGCGGCGAAGACGACGGCGGGTGCGCGGACTCCCACGGGGCCTCCTTCCGACGGTCAGCCATGATAACGTTCCCACATCTCGGGGACCCTCGGTGGGCGACGGCACGCCCAGACCCAGGATGCGAGCATCGGAGCGGCATGGATCGACGGGAGCAGACCTCGATGCGACGCGATGACCGCGGGCTGTTCTCCGAGGGCGCACGCCTGATCGTCACCTACGTCCGAACCCACCCGAAGCCGTTCGTCCTGGCCGTCTCCGGCGCGTTCGTCTACGCGGTCGCCTCGGTGGGTGTGAGCGTCGCGCTCGGCCGCGTGACGGATCGGGTGATCCGGCCGTCGTTCGCGGGCGGCGTGAGTGCCGGGACCGTGTGGCTCGGCGTGGTGGCGATCATGGTGCTCGCCTCGCTCCGCGCCGTCTCGATCATGGTCCGGCGGTACCAGAGCGGGGTCGCCGGAGCCGCGGTCGCGGCGACGCTCCGGCGACAGGTCTCCGACCGGTACCGCGACCTCTCCCTCGCGTTCCACCGGACGACGCCGACGGGCGAGCTCCTCGCGCACATGGAGGCCGACGTCGAGGCCTCCGTCGACGTCTACTACCCCGTGCCGTTCGCGGTCGGCGCGCTGCTGCTCGCGCTGTTCGCCCTCGGCTCGCTGATCCTCGCCGACGTCTTCCTCGCGGCGATCGGCCTCGTCGTGATCCCGGCGCTCGTCCTGCTGAACCGATCGTTCGCACGCCGGATGCAGCCGCCCGCGGAGCGCGCCCTCGAGAGCATCGCCGACCTCTCGGCCGTCGCGCACGAGTCGGTGGACGGAGCGCTGATCGTGAAGACCCTCGGCCGCGAGCCCGCCGAGATCGAGCGCCTGCGGTCCCACGCGGACGACCTCCGGCGTGCCCGCGTCGAGACCGGGTACCTGCGCGCGACGTTCGAGCCGGCCCTCGACGCGCTCCCGTCGCTCGCGGTGATCCTCCTGCTCGCCGTGGGCGCCTGGCGGGTCTCGGTCGGCTCGGTCACCCTCGGCACGCTGGTCCAGGTGGTCACGCTGTTCGGACTGCTCTCGTGGCCGATGCGGTTCGTCGGCTGGATCTTGTCGGAGCTGCCTCGAGCGGTGACCGGCCGTCGGCGCATCGAGCGGGTCCTCGAACACCCGGTCCGGGTCGCGCCGCCCACCCACCCGCGCCCGATCCCCGAGGGGCCGCTCGGCGTGAGCGCGGATGGGATCACCTACGCGTTCGACGGGTACCCCGTGCTCGAGGACATCTCACTCGAGATCCGTCCGGAGGAGTCGGTCGCGCTCGTCGGGCCGACGGGGGTCGGGAAGTCGACGCTCGCGCAGCTGTTGGTCCGCCTCGACGACCCGGCCGCGGGCGTCGTGCGGATCGGCGGCGTCGACCTCCGCGAGGCGGACCCCGCGTCCCTTCGCCGGGCGGCCTCGATCGTCTTCCAGGAGAGCTTCCTCTTCACGACGTCGATCTTCGAGAACATCGCGCTCGACTCCGGCGCAAGCCTCGAGGAGGTCGAGCGCGCCGCCGCGATCACCCACGCCCACGGCTTCGTCCGCGAGCTCGGCCAGGGGTACGACACCGTCGTCGGCGAGCGCGGGCACACGCTCTCGGGCGGCGAGCGACAGCGCGTCGCGCTCGCGCGCGCGCTCGTTCGGCAGCCGCGCCTGCTGATCCTCGACGACGCCACGAGCGCGGTCGACCCCTCGATCGAAGCCGCGATCCTGGCCTCCCTGCGCGCGACGATCCACACCACCCTCGTCGTGGTCGCGTACCGCCTCGCCACGATCCGGCTCGCGGATCGGGTCCTGTACCTGGAGGGTGGACGCCTGCGAGCGACCGGCAGCCACGAGGAGCTGCTCGGGACCCAGCCCGGCTACACGGCGATGATCAGGGCATACGAGCGCGGCCAGGTGAAGGCTCGATGATCGAGCTCGAGCGCCTCGAGGAGGACCTGCCGATCCCCGAGCATCTCCGCTCCGCGCGTGCCGTGCTCGTCCGAGGACTTCGGGAGAGCCCGGAGCTCCGGCGCGGGATCGTGTTCACGGTCATCGTCTCGCTCGCCGCAACGGCGGCGGGGCTCGTCGGGCCGATCTTGATCCAGCAGATCTTCGACCACGGGTTCTCCGGCGGGTTCCGTGCGGGCTTCGTCATGGCTCTCTGCGGCTCGTCGCTCGTGCTCGTCTTCGGCGCCTACCTCGCGGGGCGCGCCGCCGCCCGACGCCTGGCCCGGGCCTCCGAGCAAGCCCTGATGACGCTGCGGGTCCGAACGTTCGCCCACATCCACGAGCTCTCGCTCGCCGAGCAGTCGCGCGAGCGCCGCGGTGTCTTCGTCGGGCGCGTGACGGCCGACGTCGACACGCTCTCGCAGTTCACGGAGTGGGGCGGGATCGCGTGGATCGTGTCGATCGCCCAGATCGTCGGGGCGCTCGCGCTCATGCTCGCGTACTCGTGGCAGCTCACGATCCCAGTGGTGCTGCTGGTCGGGCCGCTGCTCGCGATCATCCTGCGGATGCAGGCGAAGCTGGCGGCCGCGTTCAACCTCGTCCGAACGCGCGTCGGCCAGATGCTCTCGGAGGTCTCCGAGAGCGTGATGGGCGCGGGCGTCGTCCGGGCGTACGGACTCCAGGAGCAGAGCGACGCCCGCGTGAAGCGCTCGATCGACCGGCGCTACCGAGCGCAGGTGCAGGCGCACTTCCGCGCGGCCACCCTCTTCCCGATGGCCGCGCTCTTCTGGGGCGTCTCGCTCTCCATGGTGGTGTACGTCGGCGCGGTCTACGGGCCGAGGTGGGGGCTCACGTTCGGCCAGGTCGCGGCCTTCCTGTTCCTCGCGGACCTGTTCCTGCACCCCTTCACCGACCTGCCCGAGATCTACTCGGAAACCCAGACCGCGATCGCCGGCTGGCGCAAGATCCTCGCGGTCATCGACATGCCGATCGAGATCGTCGAGCCCTCCCCCGGGGTGGAGCTCCCGCACGGTCCGCAGACCGTCTCGGTCGACGGCGTGAGCTACGCGTACGCGAACGGTCGACCGGTCCTGCACGCGATCTCGGCCGAGATCGGCGCCGGCGCGCACGTCGCGATCGTGGGCCAGACCGGCAGCGGGAAGACGACGTTCGCCAAGCTCCTCACCCGTCTCGCGGATCCGTTCGAGGGCACGATCCGGGTCGGCGGCGTCGAGCTTCCCGAGATCGCCGCCGCCTCGCGCCGAGCGGCGATCCGCATGGTGCCGCAGGACGGGTTCCTGTTCGACCTGACCGTCCGCGAGAACGTCCGCGCCGGGCACGAGGGCGCCTCGGACCGTGACGTCGAAACGGCCTTCGAGGAACTCGGGCTCGCGCCGTGGGTGGCCACGCTCCCCGAAGGCCTCGACACGAAGGTCGGTCAACGCGGCGAGTCGCTCTCGGTCGGCGAGCGCCAGCTCGTCTCGCTCGCCCGTGCGCAGATCGGGAACCCGGGGGTCCTGATCCTCGATGAAGCCACGAGCGCCGTGGACCCGGCCACCGAGCGCCGGATCTCGGAGGCGCTGCGGCGGGTCTCGGCCGGTCGCACCACCGTGACGATCGCCCACCGGCTGTCCACGGCCGAGGCGGCCGACACGATCCTCGTGTTCGACGACGGCCGCATCGTGGAGCGCGGCACGCATGCCGAGCTGGTCCAGGCCGGCGGGGTCTACGCGCGGTTGCACGAGAGCTGGCTCGGCAACGTCCGGACCTGAAACGGAAGGAGCGGAACGATGGAGTATCGAGCGCTGGGTGGGACGGGGCTTCGGGTGAGCACGCATTGCCTGGGGACGATGATGTTCGGCGCCTGGGGCAACCCCGACGTCGACGGCTGCGTTCGCATCATCCACGCGGCGATCGACACGGGCATCAACTTCGTGGACACCGCGGACGTCTACTCGAACGGGGAGTCCGAGGAGATCGTCGGGAAGGCGCTGAAGGGCCGACGGGACGAGGTCGTGCTCGCGACGAAGGTGCACGGCACGATGGGGCCCGGCGTCAACGACCAGGGCAACTCGCGCGTGTGGATCATGCGCGAGGTCGAGGAGAGCCTCCGCCGGCTCGGCACCGACCACATCGACCTGTACCAGATCCACCGGCCCGAGCGATACACCGATATCGAGGAGACCCTCGGCGCGCTCACCGACCTGCAGCGACAGGGCAAGATCCGGTACTTCGGTTCGTCGACGTTCCCCGGCTGGCAGATGGTCGAGGCGCAGTGGGTCGCCGAGCGCCGAGGGCTCGGTCGCTTCCGCACCGAGCAGCCGCCGTACTCGATCTTCGTCCGGTCCATCGAGCACGACGTCCTCGAGGTCGCCCAGCGCTACGGCTTGGGGGTGCTCGTCTGGAGTCCGCTCAACCGTGGCTGGCTCGCCGGACGCTACCGCCGCGACCACTTCGACCGGGCCCCCGAGTCGCGCGCGACCCGAGGTGCCGAACGGGCCGATTGGCTCGCGGTCCTGTACGACGAGTCGCGTCCGGCGGTGCAGCGCAAGCTCGACATCGTCGAGGAGCTGGTTCGGCTGGCCGACGAGGCCGGCACCACGCTTCCCCGGCTCGGGATCGCGTTCGTGCTCGCGCACCCGGGGGTGACCTCGGCGATCGTCGGGCCGCGGACGATGGAGCAGCTCGAGGACCTCGTCGAGGCGGCGGACCTGCGCCTAGACGACGCGACCCTCGACGCGATCGACCAGCTGGTCCCCCCGGGCACGATGGTGGACGAGCACGACGGCGGGTTCTGGCCGTGGTGGTTCGAGCCCGGCGCTCGACGCCGGACCGAGCTGGAGCGATGAGGGAGCATCGATGACGACGATCGAGACCGTCACTGGACCGATCGAGGGCGAAGATGTCGGCCTCGCGCTCCCGCACGAGCACTTGTACGCGGACCTCCTCGGGCCGGACCACCCCGACTTCTGCAAGGTCGACTGGTCCGAGGTTCGGGCCGCGTGCGTCGACCGGCTCACCGGTCTGCGCCGGCTCGGGGTCGACCTGTTCGTGGACGTCACCGCGATCGGCATCGGCCGCAACGTCGAGCTGATCCGGGATGTGTCGGAGGCGACCGGCGTCCGGATCGCGTGCGCCACCGGGATCTACAAGGGGCTCGTCCCGCCCGAGTGGACCGGCGCCACCTCCGAGGAGCTGGCCGAGCACTTCGTGCGGGACCTCACCCAGGGGATCGACGATACCGGTGTGAAGGCAGGCGTCATCAAGCTCGCGACGAGGGAGACGCAGGCCACGGCCCGCGAGACGGACGTGTATCGCGCGGGGGCGATGGCCTCGGTGGCGGCGGGTGCCGCCGTCGTCCTCCACAGCCCTCGCTCGGACCTGGCCCGGGCGGTGCTCGCCGTTCTCGAGGCCGAGGGCTTCGACCCCGCGCGCCTCGTATGGGCTCACGCGCACGACTCGACCATCGAGGACAACCTCGAGCTCGCGGCGCGGGGCGTCACGATCTCGTTCGACGCGATCGGCGTGAGCGAGGACACCGAGATGCTCGACCGCGTCGAGCGGCTGACCGCCGCCGGCCACGGCGAGCAGATCGTGGTGTCCACCGACACCACGGTGTGGATCAACCCGCCCGAGATGGCGTACGAGCGGAGCATCGAGCACTTGCTCGGGACGTTCCTGCCGGCCGTGGAGGAGCGTCTCGGAGCCGACACGCGCACGCGTCTCGCCCGCGAGAACGTCGTGCGGGCACTCGGCCTGCCGGCCGACCATGAAGGCACCCCGAAGGAGGGATGACGATGGAGACACGACGGCTCGGACGTCTCGGTCACATGACCTCGGTGCTCGTCTACGGCGGCGCGTCGCTCGTCGACGTTCCCGAAGACGTGGCAGACGCCTCGATCGAGCTCGCGCTGGAGGCCGGCATCAATCACTTCGACACGGCCGCCGACTACGGGGACTCGGAGCTGCACCTCGGACGGTGGATGGACCGGATCCGCGACCGCATCTTCCTCGCGACCAAGACCGGTGACCGCACTGCGACCGGCGCGCACGACAGCATCCGGCGCTCGCTCGAGCGGCTCCACGTGGACCAGGTCGACCTGATCCAGCTCCATGCGGTCGGCGACCTCGAGGACCTCGGCCGAGCCACCGGGCCGGGAGGCGCGATCGAGGGCGCCGTGAAGGCCAGGGACGAGGGGCTCGTCGGCGCGATCGACATCACGGGTCACGGCGCCTATGCCCCCGCCACCCACCTCGAGGCGCTCCGGCGGTTCCCGTTCGACACGGTCATCACGCCGTACAACTACCGGCTGGCGCAGGACGAGCGCTATCGGCGCGACGTCGAGGCGCTGATGGAGGAGACGACCGCACAGGACGTCGGCCTGCGGATCATCAAGTCGATCGCCCGGAACCTGTGGAGATCGTCCGGAGAAGCCACCTACACCACCTGGTACGAGCCGATCGACGAGCAGACGTACGTGACCGCCGCGGTCGCGTTCGTGCTCGCTCGGCCGGAGGTCACGGGCATCTGCACCGCCGGCGACGTGCGGCTGCTCCCGCTGATGATCCGGGCCGAGCGCGACCGAGCGTCCCTGTCGGCCGAGCAGATCGCAGGGGTGCTCTCGAGCCTGCCCGAGTACGAGTCGCTCTTCGTCCGGGTCGAGGGCCGCGAGGTCCCCGATTGGCTCGAGCCCCTCCTCGAGGAAGGGACCGCTCGATGATCTCGCTCCACGAGGGCCGTCCGCGGCTCAGCCTAGACGGCGACTGGCGGTACGCGCTCGAGGCCGACCAGCCCGGAGAGACGCTCGGCTACCCGGACCCCTCGCTCGACGCGTCGTCCTGGGCGACGATGCGCCTGCCGACGAACTGGTACCTCACCGAGGTCGGCGACTTCTTCGGCACGATCTGGTTCCGAAGGGAGTTCCAGGTCCCGGCCGAGCTCCGGAGCCAGCGCCTCTCCCTGCGTTTCGGCGCCGTCGACTACCTCGCCGACGTATGGCTGAACGGCACGTACCTCGGCTCGCACGAGGGCATGTTCAACCCGTTCGAGTTCGACGTGACGGA
>JBLNAW010000074.1:0-9182 GCA_050259555.1 Solirubrobacterales bacterium | reverse complement strand
GGTCACCGTGCGCGAGGAGCCCGAGGGCAGCGACTACCGGCTGCTCGCCGAGATCCTGGCCGGTCTGCTCACCGGCCAGCGCTCGCGCGATCGGGCGCAGGAGCTCGCGCGCGAATGGGGGCAATACCTCGTCGTGCAGGGCGGCCCGAAGCCCGGTACCCGGCTGCCCGAGCGCCGGAACCTCGCGATCCTCCAGGAGGCGATGGCGCGCGCGGGTTTCGACCCTCGGTTCCGGCGCCGGAGCCTCGCGGTGGTCGAGGTCTCACTTCGGTCGTGCCCGTTCCGCGACCTCGCGGACGACCATCGCGAGCTCGTCTGCGCGATCCACCGCGGTCTCCTCGAGGGCATGCTCCGAGGGCTGAAGCCGCCGCTGCGCCTGAGCGAGTTCGAGCCGCTCGCCGAGCGCGGCGTCTGCCGGCTCGTGGCCCGCGGCCGCAAGGCCTGATCCGCGCTCGGGGGGACCCATCGATCCGGGCTCAGGGCCCCGGCCCGACCCGCCGATAACAACCCTTGACGAGGGTCGCCCACGGGCGACCCGCCGAACACACGACGTCCGGGAGGGCACCGCTTGTTGACGGCCGAGGAGATGGAGGGGACGCCCGTGCTCGGGCGGGACGCCTCGGAAATCATGGGCCGCTTCAACGACTGGCTGCGGCTGGTGGTGGAGCGTGATGCGTCCGACCTGCACATCAAGGTCGGCGTTCCGCCGAAGATCCGCGAGACGGGTGTGCTCGAGCCGATCGAGGGGTGCGCGAACCTCACGCACGCGGAGACGGATGAGATCGCCGCCGCGATCGTTCCCGAGGACCGGATGCAGCGGCTCCGCGAGGCGGGCGAGGTCGACTTCGCGCACTCCGTGACCGGCATCGGGCGGTTCCGCGCGAACGTGTTCCGGCAGCGCGGCTCGCTGAGCATGGTGTTCCGCAAGCTCCGGTACGGCGGCCCGTCGTTCGCCGAGATGCGTTTGCCCGACGCGATCCGCGTCCTGTCCGAAGAGCACCGCGGGCTCGTCCTGGTGACCGGTCCGACCGGTTCGGGCAAGACCACCACGCTCGCTGCGATGATCGAGCACCTCAACCACATCCGCCCGTGCCACATCGTGACGATCGAGGACCCGATCGAGGTGCTGTTCGACGACGACCACGCCTCGATCAACCAGCGCGAGGTCGGGAACGACACCGAGAGCTTCCTCTCGGCCCTTCGGGCCGCGCTCCGTCAGGACCCCGACGTGATCTTGATCGGGGAGATGCGCGACACCGAGACCGTGCGA
The DNA here is from genome assembly GCA_050259555.1 of Solirubrobacterales bacterium. GTDB lineage: Bacteria > Actinomycetota > UBA4738 > UBA4738 > HRBIN12 > HRBIN12. The sequence goes on along the minus strand of JBLNAW010000074.1, from coordinate 7,912 downwards.
GCCGCCCTCCAGGCCGCCGAGACCGGACACCTCGTGCTGTCGACCCTGCACACGGTGGACGCGACCGAGACGGTGAACCGCGTCATCGACTTCTTCCCCGCCTACCAGCAGGACCAGATCCGCCTCACGCTCGCCGGCGCGCTGAAGGGCATCATCTGCCAGCGCCTCGTGCCGGACGTGTCGGGCGGGTTGGCGCCGACCCACGAGATCCTCGTGAACACCGGCCGGATCGCGGAGCGCATCGCGGACGCCGAGAAGACCGCCGAGATCCACGACGTCATCGCTGAGGGCGACTACTACGGCATGATGACGTTCGACCAGTCGTTGCTCTCGCTCGTGAAGGCCGGCACGGTCACGATCGAGAACGCGCTCACCGCCTCCTCACGCCCGCACGACTTCCAGCTGCAGCTCCAGCAGGCCGGCATCGCGCTCCCGATCTAGTCCGTCCGGCGGCGCCGGCGGGTCAGGACACCGATCCCCGTACCAAGGCTCGCGCCGACGACGAGGCCGAGGGCTCCGCCGCCGACCCAACCCATGCTCGAGGGCTCGGGAGCCGGTCGCTCGGCCGCGACCGCGCCCGCATCCGAGCCGGTCGGCTCGGATGGCGCGGGTGAGGCCGCGAGCGGCTCAACGGTCACGTACTCGCCGCTCCCGTCGCCCTTCCCGTCACCGACGACCACCGCTCCGGTCATCCCCGGGTGGTACTGGCACGCGAACGGGTAGACGCCCGGCCGATCGAAGGTGGCGGTGAATCCGTCGCCCTGATCCATCGGGTCGAAGTGACCCCAGCCGTTCGCCGTCACGTTGTGGGTGAGGGGGTCCTCGTTCGAGAACGCGACGTCGGTGCCCGGAGCGATGTACAGGATCGTGGGCGTGAAGCACGCGTCCTGCATCACGACGGCGGTCCCGTCACCGTAGGTGACGCCGGTGTGGCAGCCGCCCCCGGCCGCCGCGAACGGCACGGGCAGCGCGAGCCAGACCAGGAGCGCTCCGGCGGCGGCGATGCGGATCCGGCTCGACATCGGTTCCCTCCCTCGTCGGTCGATGCCTGCCCTACACCGCCGGCGGGCGATCGGTTCCCGCTCAGCGCAGGCTCTCGGCGAGCGCGACCGCCTCGGCACGCGGGAGCGCGGTCTCCATGCGGTAGGTGAGGCCCGCGGCGCTCTCCCAGATCAGGACGTTGCCGAGCACGCGGTACGGCCCGCGCGTGCCGTCCTCGGTCTCGAAGGAGATCAGGTGCGGGACGCCGATCCAGGAGGCCGGTGCGCCGGCCACCGTCGTCTCGACGAGCGCGTCGAACCGGTCGATCGTCTTCAGGGCGACCTCGGCATCCCCAGGGAAGACCATCAGGACCAGGCTCCATCTCGAGCCCTCGATCGTGGGGTACCCGGCGCCCGGCCCCCATGCGACGACGATGCCGGGCTCGCCGATGAGGTCCTTCGCCACGTACACCTCGTCGGGCGGTGGTCCGTCGGGAAGGGCGATCCGGAATCCGACCTCGGCCTGCGCGTCGGCCAGGGTCGAGGGAGGGCCGAGGTCGACCGGGGCGACCGTCGGCGTCGAGGATGCCGGCGTGACGTTCGGCTGCACGCGGATCTCGAGCGCCCCGATCGTGAGTCGCGCCGCCGCCGCGATCGCGAGGAGCGCCAGGAGCCCGATCGCCACCGCGGCGAGCGTTCGGCGGCGTGTCCAGAGCGCGAGGCTCGGGAACGGCGGGCGCGTGCCGCCCTCCCGCTCGGCGGCGAGGCGGGCCGTCACCGCCGGGACGAGCGCTGGGGTCGGCGGGTACTCGATCCCTTCGGCGAGCGCCGTCAGGGCACGCTCGAGCGCCGGGGCCGCGGACTCAGACATCCGCACCCTCCGCGTCCGACGGCGACAGGTCCTCGCGCAGGTGCTGGCGCAGACGGCCGAGCGCGCGCGAGAGCCTCGACTTCACCGTGCCGGGCCGCACGCCGAGGATCTCGGCGGTCTCGTGCTCCGAGAGCTCGAGCAGGTAGCGGTACGCGATCACGAGACGGTCCTCCTCCCGCATCGTTCCCAGCGCTTCGACCAGCGCCTCCTGTGCCTCGCGCAGGGCGGCGGCCGCCTCGGGGGACGGGCCGGCGTCCCCCGGCGGGCCGCCCTCGGCCAGGCGGTACGCGAGTCCTTCGCGGCGACGGGCCGAGCGCATCCGGTTCTTCGCCTCGTTCGAGACGATGCGCAGGAGCCAGGGCCGGAACGGCTCGCGCAGGTGGAACCGGTCGAGCGCGTAATACGCCTTCACGAACGCGTCTTGGGCGGCGTCCTCGGCATCGGCGGCGCTCCGCGTGATCAGGTACGCGGTGCGGAACGCGAGATCCCGGTACCGCTCGACGAGCTCCCCGTACGCCCGGACGTCGCCTTCCCTCGCGAGCTCGATCAGCTCGGGATCCTGCAGTGGCCGGCCCTCCACTCCTTCGTCCGACGGTTCCTACACCGGCGGGCGGGCCGGGGTTCCGCTCGGGCGGGACTACGTCCCTTCGGTGCCGCCGGCGCCGTCGGAGAACGTCTTCTGCGCGAACCCGCTGATGCCCGAGAGCAGGTTCGTGAACTCCAGCGGGATCACGAACTTGGTCGAGGGCGAGAGGCCGATCTGCTTGAGGGCCTCGAGGTACTGCAGGCTCATCGTCTTCGCGTCCACCGTCTGGGCGGCCTCGTAGATCTTCGTGAGCGCGAGCGCGAAGCCCTCGGCGCGCAGGATCGCGGCCTGGCGGTCGCCCTCGGCGTTGAGGATGGCGGACTGTTTGTTGCCCTCGGCCACGGTGATCGCGGCCTGCTTCGCGCCCTCAGCCTCGGTCACGACGGCGCGGCGGGTGCGCTCGGCCGACATCTGGCGGGTCATGGCCTCCTGGACCTGCGGCGGAGGGATGATCTCGCGGATCTCGACGTTCGTGACCTTGACGCCCCAGCGCTCGGTCACCTCGTCGAGCTTCACGCGCAGGATCTGGTTCATGTGTTCGCGCTGGGCGAGGACCTCGTCGAGGGCCATGTCGCCGACGACCGATCGAAGCGTCGTCGAGGCGATGTTCTGCGCCGCGCCGGCGAAGTTCGCGACCTCGATGACCGACATCGCCGCATTCACGACGCGGTAGAACACGATGAAGTCGATCGAGATCGTGGCGTTGTCCTCGGTGATCGCGGTCTGGTGGGGGATCTCGAGGTAGAGCTCGCGCAGGTCGACCCACACGGCGCGGTCGACGAGCGGGATCAGGATGACGAGCCCGGGCCCCTTCGCGCCGAGCGCCCGCCCGAGCCGGAAGACCATGATCCGCTGGTATTCGCGGACGATCTTGATCATCTGCGGCACGAACAGGATCAGCAGGATCAGCACGATGCCGACCCCGATGAGGAGTTGGATCACGTCTGCCTCCCTTCGATCGCGCCGGGGACGGCCGCGCTCGGCGCCTCGACGGGTTCCACCTTCAGCTTCAGACCGTCCATCGAGACCACCCGCACGTGGTCGCCCTTGACCGAGGTCCCGCTCACCCGCTCCGCGGTCCACTCCTCCGAAGCGATCTGGACGACACCGGTCGGGTTCAGGTCGTGGACGACGATCCCCTCCTTGCCGACGAGCGAGTCGTCGCGCATCGCGACGGTGCTCCGCCGCATCCGGATCGCCGCGCGGACGACGACGAGGAAGAACCCCGCCGCGGCGGCGGCGACCGGCACGATCAGGAACGGCGAGATCCGCGCCTGGTCCTGGAACAGGTACCACCCGCCGAGCAGCAGGCAGATCACCCCGCCGCCGGCCAGCGCGCCGATCCCCGGGTGCTTCAACTCGAGGAGGAAGAACACGATCGAGGCGATCAACAGCACGACGCCAAGCAGCTGCACCGGCAGCATCCCGAGCGCGACGATCGAGGCGACGAGCATCAGCCCCCCGATCGTGCCGACCACGCCGCCCGGTACGAACAGCTCGGTCACGAGGAACGCGAGACCGAGCCAGAAGAACACGAAGGCGAGCTCGGGCGTGAGGAGCGCGTGCAGGAAGCGCTGGAACCCGTGCAGGCTCTCGACGACGACCGGCACGCCGGTGGTGTGCAGCGTCACCTCGGTCCCGTCGCCGAGCGTCACCGTCCGGCCGTCGAGCTCGCCGAGCAGGCTCGGCACGTCGTTCGCGACGAGGTCGATCACCCCAAGGCCGAGCGCTTCCTCGGCCGAGGCGCTCACGGAGTCGCGGACGGCGAGGACCGCCCACTCGGCGTTCCGGTTCCGCGCCTCCGCGAGGCTCTTGATGTACGCGGCGGCGTCGCTCGTCGCCTTCTCCGAGGCGATGGCCCCCGACAGGCCGACGGGATGCGCGGCGCCGACGTTCGTCCCCGGCGCCATCGCGGCGACGTTGGCCGAGAGCAGGATGAACGTCCCGGCGGACGCGGCTCGGGCGCCCGCGGGCGAGACGAACGCGATCACCGGCACGCGGGCGTTCAGGATGGCCTGGGTGATCTCGCGCATCGAGGAGTCGAGGCCGCCGGGGGTGTCGATCGTGAGGAGGACCGCGACGGCGCCATCGGTGCCCGCGGTGTCGATCTCGCGGGTGATGTGATCGGCGACGAACGGGTCGACGACGCCCTCGAGGGGGATCTCGACGACCGCGCCCGTCCGGTCGCTCTGCGCCAGCGCGGGCACCGCGAGCACGATCGCGAGTGGCACGACGATCGCCGCGAGCGCCGCCGTCCGGCGCATGATGCCCACGAGGGCATCATCGCACCCGGGAGGGCGAGCCGCGAGGCGCTCCGGTCCGGTTCGGGTCGAGGTGCGATGATTGGGCTGTCGGCGCCGGCAAGCTCCGTGCCTGCCGCGTCGCGTATACCCGGAAGGAGAGGCCGAGTGGCCGCTCGAGGCGACGGTCCGCTCCTCGCCCGCGAGGAGCTGCAACTGGTGGAGGGTCTCCTTGCCGGGAACGAGGATGCGATCCGCGCGCTCTACGCGCGCTACGCGAGACCGATCTTCACGCTCGGCCTTCGGCTGCTCGGCAGCCGGGAGGCGGCCGAGGAGCTCACTCAGGACGTCTTCCTCGCCGCGTGGCGCAAGGCCGCGCGCTTCGACCCGAGCCGCGGGCGGCTCTCGACCTGGCTCATGACGATCGCGCACAACCTCGCCGTGGACCGCCTGCGCCGCGAAACCGGCGCCACCCGGCCGCCCCTCGTGCTCGTGGAGGAGGTGCCCGAGGTGATCGGGGCCGACGAGGACGAGTCGCTCCTCGAGCGCGACGCGGCCCTGCGGGCGCTGTCCTGCCTCTCCGACGCCGAGCGGCGACTCCTCGCGCGCGCGTACTTCGGGGGACTCACCGCTCGCGAGATCGCGGAGGCCGACGGCATCCCGCTCGGCACCGTCAAGACGCGCCTGCGCACCGCGCTCATCAAGGTCCGCAAGGCGAACCTGGAGAAGGAGCGGCCGCTGTGACCTGCGTCGAGGTCCGAGAGCTGCTGCCCGAGCTCGCGGTGGGGGTCCTCACCGGATCCGACGAGGCCGAGGTCGAGCGGCACCTCCGCTGGTGCGCCGGCTGCCGCAAGGAAGCGACCGAGCTCGGCTCGGCCGCGGCCGTGGTCGCGTTCGCGCTCACGCCCGCGCAGGTGCCCCCTGGGCTCGGCGACCGCGTGGTCGGTCGGATCCGGCGTGCCGCCGGTGCGCCGGGCTCGATCCGGCGGTTCCGGACGGCCGCGGCCGCGACGATCGCCGCGCTCGTCGCGGTCAGTGGCCTCGGGTGGGGGGCGGTGATGGCCGGCCGCGCCGAGCGCTTCGCGGACCGGGCGGCCGAGGCCGAGCAGCGGCAGTTCAGCTCGCTCGAGGATTTCCGGAAGGTCCTTTCCCAGCTCGTCCCGGCGCCGTCGCTGCCGAAGCAGGAGACCTTCCTGGGGCAGCTCGCGCCGACGCGGGGCGGCGACGGCGGCGGCGCCGCCCTCCAGCTCGTCTCGCCGAAGAAGATCGACCTCCTGATCGTCATGGTCGCCGGTCTCGACCCGCTCGACACGCAGGCGCTCCCGTACCGTGTCACGGTCTCGAACGCGACCGGCGAGGTCCTGCGCGTCGGCAAGATCTTCGAGCTCGACGCCGACGGGGCGGCCGATCTGGTCCATCAGTTCCCCGACCACGACCTCGCGGGGTTCACCGAGGTGCAGGTCACCGACGCGCGCGGCGGGCTCGTCCTGGCGGGCAGCGTCGACCAGACGCCCGCGTCGCCCGGCCCCTGACCGCTCGCGCTACCCGCGCGTGAGGTCCTGTGTGAAGTCGCCCGTGAAGGCGATCGTCTGGCCCTCGAAGATCGCGAGCCCCGTGAACGCCATCGTCATATCGAACGAGCCCGAGCTCGTCATCTTCAGCATCTGCTTCGCATCGGGATCCACCCATGCCGTCTGACGGAACTCGCCGCTCCCGCCGTACGCGATCTTCGCGTCCGCGAGGCCGGTCGCTCCGGTCGGCAAGCCCTCGGCGCCGCCCATCGCGTCGAGGATCTGGGCGAAGTCGATCGTGAAGTCCATCGGGACGGTGAACTCGGTCGTGACGACCGCGGCGTTCACGCCGCCGACGTCCTCGTAGCGCTCGAGCGTGCTCGTCGAGGTGAACTCGATCGTCCCCTCACCGAACGGGACGTCCTGCGAGAAGTCCTTCGTCCACGTGTCTCCCGGCTGGACCGGTCCGTCCGGGAGGAGCGGCGTCATCTGGCCCATGCCGGGGAAGCTCGCGCCGCCCGTCTGGTCGAAGCCGGCGAACGACATGCCGCCCGCCGACAGGATCCGCCCGTCGGGCGCGATCTGCATCTCGATCGGTCCGGTCGAGGAGGCCGTGTCGGGGATCGCCATGCCGTTCAGGGTCCCGGTCATCTCGTCGACCGTGACGTTGACCGTCGCGACGCCGTCGGCGTCGACCGAGGCCACCTCCCACGTGACCTTCTGGGTGATGTCCATGACGACGGGCTGCGAGCCGCCAAGAAGCTCGCCGGCGTCCATCTTCCCGTCCATGGTCATGTGGGTCGTGTAGGACTCGCTCTGCCCCGGGGTGAACGCGAGGGCCAGTGGCTGGGCGCTCGCGCTGCCGCCCTCGCCGCCGATCGCGTTGAAGGCGATGAGCCCGCCGACGAGCGCGACGACCGCGACGACCGCGACGACGATGAGGCCCGTCCTGCGGTGTCGCGGTGGCGCCTCGGTCGGAGTGGGCGCCGCCGGAGACCACTCCGGCGCCGCCGGCGAGGCGGCGGGCGCTGGCGGTGGGGGCATGAACGGGGGTTGCTGGGGGGTCTGCTCGTCGCTCATCTCGGTCCTCCTGCGAGCCGTCGGCCGGTCTTCTCCGGATGCATCGGCAGCCAGGCCACCGTACCTCAAGCCGGCTCGGACAGGGCCGAGGCCAGGAACGCCAGGCTCTTCGGGTACCGGTAGCCGATCGACATGTGGCCGGCGTCGAACAGCTCGAGCGTGTGCGGCACGCCGAGCGCCTCGAGCTCGCGCGAGACCGCCACCATGCCGCTGTCGAGGAACCACTCGTCGCGCTTCCCGGCATCGAGCCAGACCGCGCGCATCGAGCGCCAGGTTTCGGCGCGACCGGGGATCATGCGCACGGGATCCCACGCGAGCCAGCGGGCCCACACGTCGTCGGTCAGCCGGCCGGTCTCGATCTCGAACGGCAGGCGGACGGTCCCGTCGGGCTCGGCCGAGTAGCACGCGGCGTAGCCCCACGGCTCGAGCAGGTCGTAGTCGGAGGTCTTCGAGCCCATCGGTCTGGTCGCCACGTCTTCCCAGAACCGCTGGTACGAGCCGCCATACTCGTCGCGGAGCGCGCGCACGGCCTTCGGGAAGTCGGGGAGGTAGCACGCCTCGAACAGCGAGTCCCCGCAGTGGCACGCGACGCCGGCGAACAGGTCCGGCCGGAGCATCGGCGTGACGAGCGCGCCGTACCCGCC
>JBLNAW010000073.1:0-7315 GCA_050259555.1 Solirubrobacterales bacterium | reverse complement strand
GGGCAGGACCCGTTCGGCCGCGCCGCGCCCGATTTCGAGCGCGCGCTGCTCGGCGGCGTCGGCGAGAACAGCTGGGCGCTGCCGAAGGGCGGCGGCGGGGACGGGAAGGCCTCGACGCTCGCGCTCTCGGATCTGAAGGGCAAGCCCGTGGTCCTGAACTTCTGGGCGTCCTGGTGCGGTCCGTGCCGGGACGAGGCCCCGATCCTCGCGGCTGCCGAGCCCCGCTGGCGGGAGCAGGGGGTCCTGTTCCTGGGCGTCGACTCGCAGGATGCCCAGGAGGACGCGCTCGCGTTCGAGCGGGAGTTCGGGATCGAGTACCGAAGCGTCCTGGACCCGGACGGCTCGCTCGCGGCCCAGTTCGGGGTCCTCGGCTTCCCGGAGACCTTCTTCATCGACGCCGACGGCGTGATCCGGGCAAAGCAGGTCGGCCCGATCGACGCCCAGACGCTCGAGACGTACGTCGCATCGATCGTGGGGTAGTCCCGCTCGACGCGGGTGGGGGCATCATGCATGCGAACGCAGAGCCCGCCGAGGAGCGGGCGGCACAGGTCCCGACGGCGCTCGCCGTCCTCCTCGTCGTCCTGTCGCTCGTCGTCGCCGGTGGCGCGTGGATCGCGGTCGCGACGCGCGGGGACCGCTCGGCGTCCGAGGCGCTCGCGCCCGCCGCGCCGGACGTCACCGTCCTGCCCTCGACCCTCGCCGGTCTACCGACGACCACGCATCTCACGGGCGCCGAGGCCGTCGACGCGGTGTCCGGCCTGCACGTCGGGGACGTGCCGGTCGACGCGGCCGAGATCGCCGACTACGGCGGCGGCAAGGTGCTCGTGTGGGTCTCGTGGAGCACCGCCTCTTCCGCCGAGGATCTCGTGAAGGAGATGACCGCGAAGATCGCGCAGGGCGGGACCCCGTTCTCCGCGCCTCGGGAGCCCGCTCGCTACGACGGCGTGTGGGTCACGGTCGGGGACGGGCAGACGCACTTCTACTTCGCGCGCCAGGGCGCGGTCTGGTGGCTCGCCGCCGACCCGGATCTCGCGCGCACGGCGGTCACCGAGCTGCTGGGGGTGGCAGGATGACGCCTCCGGCCCAGGACGGACGAAGGGGTGAGCGAGCGTGCCGGTGAACTTCGAGCAGGCGCCGATCCTGCTCTTCTGGGAGACGACGAAGGCCTGCCGGCTCGCGTGCAAGCACTGCCGGGCCGAGGCGATCGCCGAGGCGATGCCGGGCCAGCTCACGACCGAGGAGAGCAAGAAGCTGATCGACGACCTGCGTGCGTTCACGCCTCGGTTCCCCGTGATCGTGTTCACGGGCGGGGACCCGTTCATGCGCTCGGACCTGTTCGAGCTCGCGGCCTACGCGAAGTCCTACGGGATGCCGATCGGCTTCGCGCCGTCCGTGACCCCGCTCCTCACCCGCGAGATGGGCGTCAAGATGCGCGAAGCCGGCTCGAAGACGGTCTCGATCAGCCTCGACGGGGCGACAGCCGAGACCCACGAGGGCGTGCGCGGCGTCGCCGACCACTTCGCGAAGACCGAGGACGCCGTGCGGATGCTCGTCGGCGAGGGCCACACCGTCCAGATCAACACGACCGTGATGCGGCGCAACGTCGAGGAGCTGGCGGACGTCGCCGGGCTCCTCGCGGACTGGGGCGCGCACATCTGGGAGGTCTTCTTCCTCATCCGTGTGGGCCGCGGCTCCGAGCTCGAGGAGCTCACCCCGGCCGAGAACGAGGACGTCGTGCACTTCCTGTACGAGGCATCGCGCTACGGCTTCATCGTCCGAACCGTCGAGGCGCCGTTCTTCCGGCGCGTCGTCGCCGAGCGCCGCGAGGCCGGCCCCGACGTCGACCCCGTGGCGACCTTCGGCCTCGGGCCGCTCTACGAGCGGCTCGTGGCGCGGCTGCGCGAGCGACTCGGCGAGCCCGGGAACTCGCGGGCGCAGAGCGTCGGTACGCGCGACGGCAAGGGCATCGTGTTCGTCGGGCACGACGGGGCGGTCTTCCCCGCGGGATTCCTGCCCTACCACCTCGGCAACGTGAAGCAGGACGACATCGTGCGCCTGTACCGCGAGCACCCGCTCCTGCGCTCGATCCGCGCGACCGAGTTCGGCGGCCGGTGCGGCGTGTGCGAGTACGCCGACACCTGTGGCGGGTCGCGCGCGCGGGCGTTCGCTACTTTCGGCGACGCCCTGGCCGAGGACCCCGCCTGCGCGTTCCAGCCGGCGCGCGCCGTCCCCGCCTGAGGGGTGCCTCGGGTCGGGGACCGGACGGCCTCGCGGCCGCAGGACCCACGCCCTATCTCGCCGCCCTAGGGATGGAGTGAAGTAGCGTCAAAGGGGGTGCTCCATTGCGCCTGGAAGCCAGGGTCATGATCTGGATGGCCGTGCTGCTCGGTGCGGCCGCGGCGATCGCACTCGCCGTGATGTCGCGCCTGGAGACCGAGCGCATGGAGCAGCAGTGGATCGAGGCTGGCCAGATCGTCGCGCGGACGGCCGAGGACAGCCTCGAGGTCAGCATGCTGAACAACGCGCCGGAGGACATCCGGCAGTCCGTGAAGAACGTCGAGGAGGGGGACCTCGTCGAGGCGGTCACGGTCTACCGGCGCAACTCGACGCCGTGGGTCACCTCGAACCCGAACCTCACCCTCGACGAGCCGACCCGGGCCGCGCTCCTGGCCGCGATGGACGAGAACCGGACCGTGAGCTCCTCGGGCGACAGCGTGCTCTCCGTGTTCGTCCCGGTCCCCAAGCAGGCCGAGTGCGTCGGCTGCCACTCCGAGTCATCGGACGTGCTCGGCGCGGTCGAGGTGCGTCTGAGCGAGGAGCCGTTCCGCGCCGACCTGGTGAAGAGCGCGCGGACCTCGCTGGTGTTCGCTGGGATCCCCTTGCTCCTTGGGATCGTGCTGTCGGTCTGGGCGATCCGCCGGAGCGTGCTCCGGCCGCTCGCCGACGTCGGCGAGGCCGCCGAGAAGCTCGGCGAGGGGGACCTGTCCGTGCGCCTGCCCGCCTTCAAGGGTTGGGAACTGGCCGAGGTCTCGACGACGTTCAACGAGATGGCCGGCCGGCTCGAGCACCAGGCAACCGACCTGCGCGAGACCGCCGAGGAGCTCCGCTCCGAGCTCGAGGGCATGGAGGAGATCCAGTCCCTGCTGACCTCGGGGGCCGGCCTCGGCGACGTGCTCGGGCGCGCGGCCCGCAACGTGGGCTCGGCGCTCGAGGCGGCCGGAGTCGCGATCTGGCGCACCGGCGGCGGGAAGCCCGAGGCCGTCTGGGGGACCGCGCCGCCGGACGGCGAGACGGTCACCCGCGCCGAGGCCGAGGGTGTCATCGTGACGTCCGAGGGCGACCTCCCCGACGTCCCGCTCGAGCGCGCGGTCTCGTGGGCCGTCGCGCCGGCGCGCATCGGCGGCCACGTGCTGGCGGTGATCGGTGTGGCGTGGGAGCCGGCGCAAACCCTGGCGGAGTCCGAGCGCGATCTGTTCGCCTCGCTGACGGGGCTCGTGGGCGTGGCCGTTCGCAACGCCGAGCTCCTGGAGCGCTTGCAGCAGAAGGAGCAGGCGCTGCAAGGACTGCTGCGCAAGACGTTGACCGTGCAGGAGGAGGAGCGGCGGCGGCTCTCGCGCGAGCTGCACGACGAGACCTCGCAGGTGCTCTCGGCGCTCATCATGAACATCGACCTGCTCGAGTCGCAGGCGCCGGTCGACCAGGCCGCACGCACGCGGATCGGGGCGGTGAAGGCCCTCGCTGAGGAGGCCGCTCGGAACCTGGACCGGATGCTGTTCGAGCTACGCCCGGCGCTGCTCGACGAGCTGGGATTGATGCCGGCGCTCCGGTGGTACGTGGCGCAGATGAGCGATCTCTGGGGGTTCCCGATCTCGTTCGAGGGCTCGAAGGTCGGGCGCCTGCCCGACCACCTCGAGCTCGCCGCGTTCCGCATCGTGCAGGAGGCCGTGAGCAACTGCGCGCGGCACGCGAAGCCGACGACGGTCGGCGTGCACGTGACCTCGCACGACGGCTCGCTGCATCTGGAGATCGAAGACGACGGCATCGGGTTCGACGTCGTCGAGGTGGCGGCCCGAGCGCGGACCGGCGAGGCCGTGGGCCTCGAGGGGATGCGCGAGCGGGCCGAGATCGCCGGGGGCGCGTTCCGGGTCGACTCGGTACCGGGTCGCGGGACGCGCGTGGTGGCGGAGATCCCGCTGCCCGACGAGGGCGCGGTCGCCGTCCCGGCGGCGACGAGTGAAGGTGGGCAGCCATGAACGGCCGAGTGAAGGTGCTGGTCGTCGACGACCACGAGATCGTCCGGGAGGGGATCCGGATGGTCCTCGCGGCCGATCCCGAGCTCGAGGTCGTCGGCGTGGCCTCCTCCGGCGAGGAGGCGATCGAAAGGGTCCGTGAGCTCGAGCCGAACGTCGTCCTCATGGACATCGGGATGCCGGGGCTGTCGGGGTTCGAGGCCACGCGGCGGATCAAGGAGTCGAGTCCTGGGACGCAGGTCGTCGCCCTGACGGTCCACGACAGCGAGGGGTACGTGTTCCAGATGCTCCAGGCCGGCGCGACCGGCTACGTCGTGAAGCGCGCCCCGTCCGAAGACGTGATCACTGCGGTGAAGCGGGCTCACCAGGGCGAGGCAGTCCTGCACCCGAGCGTGGCCAAGCTGCTCATCAAGGACTACCTCGCGCGGGTGGCGAAGGGCGAGGAGACGTCGTTCGACACGCTCTCGGACCGCGAGCGCGAGATCCTCAAGCTCATCGCCGAGGGGCAGACGAACCGCGAGATCGCGGACACGCTGTTCCTGTCGATCAAGACGGTGCAGGCGCACCGCGCGAACCTGATGCGCAAGCTCGGGATGCACGACCGCACCGAGCTCGTGAAGTACGCGATCCGCAAGGGGATCATCGGGCTCGACGAGGCTTGAGGGCGGCGCGCGGCCGTCTTCCGCGTGGCGCGGCGTCGGTCAACCCCTTGACGCACTTCGGCGTGTGCTCGGCCTCTGCGTGTCAACCCCCTTGATGGGAAACGCGCAGGCGTTCGTCATCAAGGGGGTTGATACCTCGCCGCGGGAGGAGTCGGTCGGGCGCATCAACCCGTTCACGGGGAGGAACGCGACGCCTCTGCCGATCCGGCGTCAACCGCGACGAGTGCGAGAGCCCTACTCGTTGCCCGTGAGCATCCAGATGAAGTAGCGGAGCGCCTCGAGCGCCGCCGTCGTCATCACGAGCATCAGGATGACGAACCCGACCGTGAGGTAGAAGGTGCTGATCAGCAACGCGAGCCTGCCCGTCCCGGCCCTGCCGCGGAAGACCTTGTCGGTGCCGGCCACCCGCTTGTACCAGCCGGGGTAGCGCTCCTGGATCTCGTGCAGGGGGATGTTGCCACTGAAGATCACCTCGTCCACCGGGAAGACCTCGGGGCGAAGGTGCGTGTTGAAGTAGTGCACGGTGAACAGGAAGCCCATCGCGAGGATCGCCTCGTACGAGTGGAAGATCCTCGCCGCGTTCACGAGCCAACCGGGCAGGAACTCGAGGAACCGGCCCGGGAACCACATCATGAGGCCGGTCAAGCCGATGATGAGCAGGCCCCAGACCTCGGCGATGTAGTCGAACTTCTCCCAGAACGTGAAGCGGGCGTACTCGGGGCGGGGGCCGACTCCTTTCAGGTAGCGGATCTGCTGCCCGATCTGCTTCGCATCGGTCCAGCGCGGCACGATCGAATCCACGTGGAAGACCTCGCGGAGCTTGAACCGGCCGGTCACCGTCGCGAGGAACATCCCGATCACGTGCATGAACGCCGAGCCGATGAACCCGCACGCCGAGATCTTGTGGATCGCGGCCGCGCCGCGCTCGCCCTGCCAGAGCGCGAGCAGCGGCTTCGCCCAGAACGCATGGTTGTAGTGCATCGGCATCCCGGTGAGGACGAGCCCGAACACCGAGAGCGCGAGGACCGCGTGCGTCGCTCGCGCCCACCAGCTCCAGCGCCGGACGACGAGCTCGGTGCCGTCGTGGTGGTCCTCGGGCTGCTCGAGCGCCTCGAGCGTGGTCGAGCTCACAGGACACCTCCCGTCCCCGAGCGCGAGCGGGCACGCTCGGCCTGCTTGCGCCACTCGAACCGGATGCCGAGCGCGGTCAGGTAGCCGAAGAACCCGAACGTGCCGATCAGCAGCGTGAGCATGTAGATCGTGATGATGCGCAGACGGGGGTCGTCGGGGATCGGGCCTTCGGCCACATGCATCTGGACGTCCACGAAGTTCGGCGGGGCGTTCGTGTGACACTGGCGACAGGTCCCGAGGATGTTCGCCGGGTTCACCGGTGAGGCGGGGTCCGAGGCCGGCAGCACCGTGTGGAAGCCGTGGCAGTCGGCGCACGTCGCGACGTCGACGCCGGCGAGGTGCGTGTCCATGCCGAACGGGTTGCCGCCCATGAACGTCTCGTTCATCTGCGTGTGACAGCGGTCGCACTGCTCGCTCGCGCGATGGACGAAGTCGCGGGTCTCGGCGTTCTGGACGCCGTGGGAGCCGTGGCACGTGATGCAGGTCGGGCGCGGGCCCTCCTCGCCGGTGAAGTGGTAGCCGGCCTGGTAGGCGGCCAGCTCCTTCTCATGGCAGTTGCCGCAGGACTCGCGAGCCGCGTCGCGCCGAGCGTGCATCGTCGCCTCGAGCGCGCTGTGGCACTGGGTGCACGCGAAGCCCGCGTGCATGCTGCCGTCGAGGTCCTCGCGCGTCACGTAGAGCCCGGGCCGGTACTGGCCGTCGTCGGCGACCTGGATGTCGGGGATCGAGTGGCAGCCGACGCACTCGTTCGAGGTCGCGGGGACGGGCGACGGCGACTCCTGTGCGCGGGCGTCGCGCGGGACCGCGAGCCAGGTGCTCGCGGCGAGCAGCGCCCCGAGCAGGAGGAGGGTTCGTGTGGGCCTCATCGGATGGGTTCCCCGTCATAGACGGAGCCGCCGTCCTTCGGACGGCGGCTCCAGGATGTCGGTTCGGACCGGTTCAGATCACGCCGAGCGCGCTCAGGACCCACATGACCCCGAGCAGAACGAGCAGCGCCGCCCAGAGGAATGCGAACAGCAGCAGCGGCGCGATCGAGACCGCCGCGACGGCGAGGCCCGCATTGGCTACGGTGGAGCTGGCATCGGTCCGCTGTTGCGCCGACTCCTTGACCTTCGTGTACGCCATCCGTGCACCGATCGCGAGCAGTCCCACGCCGAGCGCGAGACCGAGTGCCATCGGCTCCCACATCACGATGAGAAGCGCCCCGATCGCCAACACGATGGTGGCGAGGGACAAGAACCACATCTCGGTGCCTGCGTATCTGTGTGTTGC
>JBLNAW010000072.1:0-2692 GCA_050259555.1 Solirubrobacterales bacterium | reverse complement strand
ACGATCCGGTGCTGATGCTCGAACACCCGCGCCCAGAAGTTCGCCTCATCCGTGAGCTGCCCGGCTGAGGTCGCCAGGTACTGCGGTGACGGATCCAAGACGTCGTAGACGTCCAGCAGGTACAGCACCGTCACCACGAAGAAGCCGATCGACGCGACGTAGGCCGCGATCCGGGCGATCCGCGACCACGCGCGCTCCGCGTCGACGCTCGCCACGCCGACCACCGTTCCCGTTCCCGCCATCGTGTCCATGGCCCCCCTCCTTCCGAGGATGGCTCGACGCTAGGGCGGGTCGTGGAGCGAGGCATCGGAGCGCTCCCCCATCCCGTCTCGGGGCTAGCCCCGATGCGGCAGGATGTGATCGGATACCACGATCGTCTCCATGGAGCGGACGATGCTGATCGTGGATGACCACGCGGGGTTCCGGCGGCAAGCGCGCACGCTGTTCGCGCGTGGCGGCTACGACGTCGTGGGCGAGGCCGAGGACATGACCTCAGGCGTGCGGGCCGCCGCCGCGCTCCGACCCGAGGTTGTACTGCTCGATGTCCAACTGCCCGACGGGGACGGGTTCGAGGCCGCGAGGCGGATCCTCGCCGCCGAGGCACCGCCGGCGGTCGTGCTGATCTCGAGCCGCGACGTCGCCGACTACGGCGGCCGGATCCGCGAGAGCGGCGCTCGCGGGTTCATCTCCAAGGCGGACCTATCGGTCGAAGCCCTCGGCACGGTGCTCGCGGGTGGTGCCACGTGACGACCCGACGCTGGGTGCTCGTTTCGGCCGGGGTGCTGGCGGCCGCGTGGGTGCTCGGCGCCGAGTGGTCGAGCATCCACGCCGGGGTGCCCGAGAACCACTTCCTCGACGCGCTGGTGGGCGGCACGTTCATCGGCGCCGGCCTCGTCGCGATCGATCGACGCTCCGGCAACATCATCGGGCCGTTGATGGTCGCGTTCGGGATGATCGGGTACTTCGCGAACTGGACGACCCTCGGCACGATCCCGCTGTTCCCGACACTCGCGCTCGTGAACGACATGGTGGGTGCCGCACTGATCGCGCACATCGCCCTCGCGTATCCCACCGGACACGTCCGCACAGGGTTCGATCGGTTCGTGCTCTGGCTCACCTACGGCACGCTCGTAGGGACGGCCGCGATCGCGGTGGTGGCGTTCTCACGACCACGGCCCGGCTGCAGCTGTCCGTGGACGCCGCACTTCCTGCCGAACCCGGCGCTGTTCCAGCGCGTGTACGACCTGAACCAGCAGCTCCCGTTCCTGCTGGTGCCGCTGTTCCTCGCGGTGGTCGTGCGCCGGTGGCGGCGGGCTTCTCGGGCGGAGCGCCGGGCGCTGCTGCCGTTGTGGATCGCCGTCACGCTGCTCGCGATCGTGTTCCTGATCGGGGCGTTCTCGCCGAGCGCCGACACCACGGGCGACCCGTTCTCCTATCTGCTGTGGGAGCTCCGCGGGTTGATCTCGATCGCGGTACCGATCCTGTTCCTCTGGGGCCTCCTGTCGGAGCGGCTGGCGCGCAGTGCCGTGGGCGATCTCGTGGTCGAGCTGGACCGACCGCTGCCTCCGGAGGACCTCGAGGCGGCGCTCGCGCGGTCGCTGCGCGACCCCACGCTGCGCATCGTGTACGCCATCGAGGACGGTCGCTGGGTCGACTGCGACGGCAGGCCGGTCCCCACGCCGATCGCCGGGGACGCCGAGGTGACGCTCGTCGAGCGCGACGGCGAGGTGCTCGCTGCGCTGCTCCACGACACGGCGCTCGAACCAGGCCTCGTGCAGGCCGCCGGGGTCGCCGCTGGGATGGCGATCGCGAACGAGCGGCTGCGCGCCGAGGTCCGCGCCCAGCTGGAGGAGGTCCGGGTGTCGCGGCGGCGGATCGTCGAGGCCGGGGACGCCGCGCGTCGGCGAATCGAACGAGACCTGCACGACGGCGCGCAGCAGCGCCTCATCGCCCTGTCGCTCGGCCTGCGGATGCTCGAGGACCGCTACGGGGGCCAGTCCGGCGCCACCGAGGAGGTCGAGGCGCTCCAGGCCGAGCTCCGGTCCGCGCTCCAGGAGCTGCGCGAGCTCGCCCGCGGCCTGCACCCCCAGATCCTCACCGAGGAAGGCCTCGGCGCCGCGATCGAGGTCCTGGCGGAGCGCTCGCCGATCCCGGTGCGCGTCACGATCGACCGCGAGGAGCGCCTGCCGGCCTCGGTCGAGGCGACCGCGTACTTCGTGGTGGCTGAGGCGCTCACGAACGTGAGCAAGTACGCCCACGCCTCATCCGCCGCCGTGGCGGTCGCCCGCTCGAACGGGTCGCTCCTGGTGGACATCACGGACGACGGCGTCGGTGGCGCGAGGGCGGGCGGTGGCTCGGGGCTGCTCGGCCTCGAGGACCGCGTATCGGCGCTCGGCGGCACCCTCGCGATCGAGAGCCCGGCGGGCGAGGGAACGCGCCTGCACGCGGAGATCCCGTGCGCGTGAGCGACGGCGACCCGATCCGGATCGTGATCGCTGACGATGCGGTGCTGTTCCGCGAAGGACTCGCGCAGATCCTGGAGAAGGCGGGGATGTCCGTGGTGGCGCAATCAGGGGACGCAACGTCGCTGCTGGCGGCGGTCGCGGCGGAGGAGCCGGACGCCGTGGTCACGGACATCCGGATGCCACCGACCGGCACGACCGAGGGACTCGACGCGGCGATCGAGATCCGC
>JBLNAW010000071.1:0-5379 GCA_050259555.1 Solirubrobacterales bacterium | reverse complement strand
CGCCCACCTCCGGCCGCCCGCCTACGGGCCGCGGCTCCGACCGAGCGCGATCGAGCGCCTCTGACGCTCGGCCTGGGGTTCAGCTCGTCTCGTCGCGGAACACGCGGAGCATGGCTCGGCGCGCTCGGCGAGTGATCCGCAGGTAGTCGTCGAGGAACGTCCGCCGCGGGTACTCCTCGTATCCGAGTCGACGTGCGAGGGCGACCTGCTCGGCCAGCGACGGAGGGAGCGCCTCGGCGTGGACCCGCCGATCCATCTCGAGCGCGTCCTTCACGCCCGACAGGAACGCGAACGCCTCGCCGAGCGCGAGCGCCGAGGCGTCCTCGAGCAGTCGGGCCGACGCGAGCCGCTCGATCGCGTCCAACGTCCGCCGCGTGCGCACCTCGGGGTGGGCGCCGCCGTGTCGCATCAGCGAGAGCTCGACCGCGAACTGGACGTCGGCGAGGGAGCCGTGCCCGAGCTTGAAGTGGAAGATCGCCGCCTCCGGCGGCTTCACGCGCTCGCGCTCGATGCGTCGGCGCATCCGGACGATCTCGGCCGCACGCTCGACCGGCAGATACTCGGGGTAGGCGAAGTCCTCCGCGAAAGAGCAGAACCGGCGGCCGAGCACCTCGTCTCCGGCCACGTGCCGAGCCCGCAGCAACGTCTGAAACTCCCAGGTTTCGGCGTATCGTTCCCAGTACTCGAGGTACGCGGCGAACGACTTCGCGAGCGGCCCGCTCCCGCCTTCCGGACGGAGCGCGGTGTCGGGCTCCCATCCCGCCTCGCGGATCCCGGCGATCACGCGCTCGGCCGCGTCGGCCCCCAACCGGAACGCCTCGGCCCCCTCCCCCTCGTACACGAAGACGACATCGAGGTCCGAGCCGACGTTCAGCTCCTCGGCCCCGAGCTTGCCGAGTCCGATCACGGCGAACGGCAGCTCGGGGGCGGCGGCCTCGACCGCCTCGCGGACCACGCGGTCCGCAACGGTCGCGAGTGCGAGCCCGGTCTCCTTCGGCCCGAGCTCGCGGGCCGCCACCCGAGCGATCACCGAGACGAGCGCGCCCTGGACGTCGTCCTGCGGGCCGCCGTCCTCCATCGCGAGGACCCGGGACGATCGCGCGGCGAGCAGGTCGGTCGCGAACGACGACGCGCCGACCGCGTGCGCGAGTCGCCTCGCGGCCCGGGGATCGCGCGCCAGGACGTCGGCGAGCGGGGGGTCGGCCCTCGCGGCCTCGACCACGCGTTCGAGGCGGACGAGCGCCGCATCGGGGTCGGTCGAGAGCGCGAGACCGGGGGCCATCACCGGGAACACGTGCGCGAGCACCTTCCCCATCCGCGTCGTCGGCTCGACGAGCTGCTTGAGGACGTCGTACGAAGCCTGCGGTCGTGCGAACCCCAGCCCCTCGAGGAGCTCCTCGGTCGCCTCCCGGTCGACGCCGGGTCGGGGCACCGGCGGGCCGGCGAACGCCTCGAGGAGTGGCCGGTAGAACAGGCGCTCGTGGAGGCCGCGCACCAGCGTCGTCTGCCGCTCGTACTCGGACCGGAGCGCATCCTCCCCGTCGAGGCCGAGGGATCGAGCGAGCGTCGTGCGGGACGCGCGGTCGGCCGGCAGGTCGTGCGTCTGCAGGTCACGGACGATCTGCAGGCGATGCTCGAGCGTGCGGAGGAAGCGGTAGGCCTCGGCGAGCCCGCCCGCGTCGAGGTCCGCCACGTACCCCTCGGCCGCGAGGACGGAGAGGGCGCGCAGGGTGTTCGGTTCGCGCAGTCGAGCGTCGCGCCGGCCGTGGACGATCTGGAGGAGCTGAACCGCGAACTCGACGTCCCGGATCCCGCCCCACCCACGTTTCACCTCGACGCCGGCCTTGCCGCGCGCCCGCACGTACTCCTCGATGCGGACCTTCACACGTCGGACCTCGTCGATCGCCTGCGGGGCAAGGTGGTCGGGGTACACGAACGGCTCGACCATCTCGACGAAGGCGGCCCCGAGCTCGTCCTCACCGGCGACGGCTCGAGCCTTGATCAGCGCCTGACGCTCCCACGTCGCGGCCTGCGTGGAGTAGTACTCCTGCATCGCGCCGAGCGAGCGACTGAGCGCACCGCCGCGACCTCCGGGACGCAGCGTCGGGTCGACCCGCAGCGCGATGCCTTCGGCGGTCGGCTCGGACAGGAGCCGGATCATGGCGGCCGCCTTCCGCTCGACCTCCTCCTGGCGCTCGGCGCCGCTCCCTGCGTGCACGAGGACGACGTCGACGTCGCTCGCGTAGTTGAGCTCGGCGCCACCGAGCTTGCCGAGGGCAACGATCGCGACGCCGGAGGCCCCCACGGCCCTGCACGCGAGCGAGAGGCACGTCTCTGCGACGGCGCTGATCTCGCCCACCACGTCCTCGAGCGTGGCCCCGCCGAGATCCCGGGCGGCGACCCGCATCATCGCCCTGCGCCGGAACCGCCGGAGCCCGTCCGGCTCGCCGTGCGATCCGACGTCTCGTGCCGCTTCGGCCTCGAGCTCGAGCCTCGAGCGCGGCCGAACGTCGGCGAGCGCGAAGACATCCTCGGGATGCTGCACCAGGAGATCGGCCACGGCGGTCGAGAAGCCGAGCACGCGAACCGCCTCGGGGAGGATGTCGGCGCGCCCGAGCGCCTCACGGGCTCGGGGGTCCTCGCCCACGCGAGAGAGCGCGACGCGAGCGAGCTGCGGGTCGGGCGCGCTCGCGAGCAGACGGCCGAGGTCCTCCGGCGTCAGCGCGTCCCCCACGCGGGCATCGTAGGCCGGAGACCCACTCGGAGAGTTCACCGGGCCGTAACGAACGCCTTCGGCCGGTCCGATAGGCTCGCCCCAGCCCGAGCCGAGGAGCGACGCATGAGCCTGTCCGCGGAATCCGAGTACGTCCTTCGCACGATCGAGGAGCGGGGGATCCGCTTCATCCGCCTGTGGTTCACCGACGTGCTCGGGTTCCTGAAGGCCTTCACGATCACGTCGCAGGAGCTCGAGGGCGCGTTCGCCGAGGGCATGGGCTTCGACGGTTCCTCGATCGACGGCTTCAGCCGGATCGAAGAGTCCGACATGGTCGCCGTCCCCGACCCGAGCACGTTCCAGCTGATCCCGTGGAAGACCGAGGCGCAGGTCGCCCGGATGTTCTGCGATGTGCTGAACCCCGACGGCACGCCGTTCGAGGGGGACCCTCGGTACGTGCTCAAGAAGCAGCTGAAGCGCGCCGCCGACCTCGGCTTCACGTTCTACGTCGGTCCCGAGCTCGAGTACTTCTACTTCCGGAGCCTCGAGGACCCGGAGTTCCTCGATCAGAGCGGGTACTTCGACGAGACGCCGCTCGACGTCGCGACGGACTGGCGCAAGCGCACGGTGACGTACCTCGAGTCGATGGGCATCCCCGTCGAGTACGTCCACCACGAGGTGGCGCCGAGCCAGCACGAGATCGACCTCCGGTACACCGACGCCCTCACGATGGCCGACAACGTCATGACCTATCGGCTCACCGTGAAGGAGGTCGCGCAGGAGTTCGGGATCTACGCGACGTTCATGCCGAAGCCCAAGCAGGGCGTGAACGGCAGCGGGATGCACACGCACCAGTCCCTGTTCACCGGCGACCGGAACTCCTTCTTCGACCCGAGCGACGAGTACCACCTCTCGAGGACGGCCAAGTCGTACATCGCCGGGATCCTCCGCCACGCCCCCGAGATCACCCTCGTCACCAACCAGTGGGTGAACTCCTACAAGCGGCTCGTGCCCGGCTACGAGGCACCCGTCTACGTCTGTTGGGCGAGCCGCAACCGCTCGGCCCTCGTGCGGGTGCCGATGTACAAGCCGGGCAAGGAGGCCGCCACCCGGATCGAGTACCGCTCCCCCGACCCGGCCTGCAACCCGTACCTCGCCTTCGCGACGATGCTCGCCGCCGGCCTCGCCGGGATCGAGAACGAGTACGACCTGCCGCCCCAGGCCTCGAACAACATCTACGAGATGGGCGAGGAGGAGCGGCGGGCTGCCGGCATCCGCTCGCTCCCCGAGGACCTCTACGAGGCGATCGACCTGGCCGCCGAGTCGAAGATCCTGCGGGAGGTGCTCGGCGAGCACGTCCACGAGTTCCTGATCCGCAACAAGCGCGAGGAATGGGACGCCTACAAGGCCTACGTGACCCCGTACGAGCTCGAGCGGTACCTGCCGATCCTGTAGCGGGTAGACTCGTGGGCAGTCCGGGGGTCACCCGGATAGGGCCATTCGCCTTGACCAACCCGGGCCCTATGGCCTACCTTGAGTGCCTTATCCCCCCGAGAGGAGCACCCCATGAACCCCAAGCGCGGGACCCTTGTGCTCGCGGCCGCCCTCGTCATCTTCGCGGCACTGGCCGTACCGGCGAGCGGCGCCCCGACGAAGTACTACACGCCGACGATCACCCCGGACTGCGTTGCCCCGTCGCAGTCCACGACGTTCACGCTCCGTCTCACCAACAGCAACCCTCCCGGCGGGCAGACGTTCGGGTCCGCGAACATCACGATCCCGACAGGCTTCGCCTCCACAGCGGCGGCCAATAGCGGCATCTCGTTCGACCCGTCGTCGACGACCAAGCAGTGGACCGTGTCGGTGGTGGGCTCGACGATCCAGCTACGGAGCGGGAAGACGTCATCCAACTCGATCTTCCCCGGCGGGTCGGTCCTGCTGACGTTCACGAGCACATCCCCATCGACCACCGGCACCTACCCGTGGGCTGCCCAGGTGAAGCAGTCGAACGACTTCAACGGCACGAACAACGACTTCTCGCTCGCCCCCGGCGTCTCGGCTGCGAGCACGACCGTCACGAGCGCCTCATGCAACAAGCCGCCGGTCGTCATCACCAGCTCCGGGACGACCGCCTACACGGAGAACGGAGCGGCGACCGCGATCGACACTGGCCTCACGGTCACCGATGCCGACGACACGAACCTCGAATCGGCTTCCGTCCAGATCACGGGCAACCTCGCATCCGGTGAGGACGTGTTGAGCTTCACGAACACCGCGAACATCACGGGGACCTGGACCTCGAGCACCGGGACGCTCGCCCTCAGCGGCCACGACACCGTCGCGAACTACCAGGCGGCCCTCCGCTCGGTCGGCTACTCGAACTCGAGCGACAACCCGAGCACGGCCACCCGCACGGTGACGTTCAAGGTGAACGACGGCGACGTGGACTCGGCCGGCGCGACGAAGGACGTCTCGGTGGCGGCGGCGAACGACGCACCGGTCGCGGTCGACGACTCGACGTCGATCACTCTGCCGGCGACGCTCACGGGCTTCGACGTCGTCGCGAACGATACGGACCTGGACACGCCGAACGCATCGCTTACGATCAGCGCCAGCGACAGCACCAGCGCGCAGGGCGGCACGGTCACGTGTGCGGTCGGAGGGAG
>JBLNAW010000070.1:0-13908 GCA_050259555.1 Solirubrobacterales bacterium | reverse complement strand
GATCGGTGAGCGTCCGGCCCAGGCTACCCTCCCTTCCACGCGGGCTTGCCCGCGGGCCTGGGCCGGACTCCTACTCGGCGAGCAGATCGCCGAGCTGGCGCGCGTTGTTCACCGCGAAGTCTCGGTAGCAGTTGTTCATGAGGACGTGCGTCTCGCGGACCTTGGTCGAGATGTCTCTGATCCTCGGCACCCACTCGAGCAGCTCGCCTTGCGAGTACTCGTACCGGAACCGAGCAGAGGCCGTGTCCGACTTCACGTTCCACGCCCCGGTGTTCCGGCCGTGGAACCGAACCATCGCGAGGTCCTTCGCTGTGACGGCCGCGAGCGGCGGCAGGCTCGAGTCGAACCCCTGCGGCATGTCCACGCAGACGAACGGCAAGTCGTGCTCCTCGAGGAACGAGAGCGTCTCCTCTGCGTTGCGCTCATCGAGCCAGGCCTTGTGCCGGAACTCGACGGCGATCCGGAAGTCCCTCAAGCGCTCGGCGCACTCGAGCACGTAGTCCTTGCTCTTGCTCCCGATCACGAACCACTGCGGGAACTGGAACAGGACGGCCCCGAGCTTGCCCGCCGAGTGCAGCGGCATGAGTGCGTCGTGGAAGCGCTGCCAGACCTCCTCCACCACGGCCTCGGGTAGGTGCTCCCGGTAGAGGTTCCGCTTGCCGAGCAGCTCGTCGGGCAGCTCCTCGCGGAGGTCCTTGTAGAGGGAATCGAGCTTCGTCGGGTGGTTCGTGAGGAGCGAGTACGCCTTGATGTTGAAGGTGAAGGTCGGAGGCGTGCGCTCGATCCAAAGCACCGCGTTGCGCTCGCTCGGCGGGAAGTAGTACGTGGAGTCGACCTCGACGAGGGGGAAGTGCTCCGCGTAGTAGCGGAGGCGTGCCTCGGCGGTCCGGACGCCCGCCGGGTAGAAGGTTCCTTCCTTGACGAGGGTCGGATCGGTCCAGCTCGAGGTCCCGATCAGGATGCGACCGGTCATCTCAGAGGTACCGCGCGGACGCCATCGCCACCACCGCGAGGAGGACCAGGGAGAAGCTCACTCGCTCCGCTATGACGAGCCGGCGCTGGAGCGCGCCGATCCGCTCAGCCGTCTCGGGCATGGGTGAGCCGCCTGACTCGGCGACCTGTTTCCCGAGAGAAACCAGTCGGCCGATCGTGGGACGCGTGAGGACCGCGGCGACGACGAGCCCCGAGATCGCGAGCAGGGCGCCCACCGTCAACGAAACCCCGAAGCTCGAGCCGATCCAGTCGCGGAAGCTCGGATGCGTGTGCCAGTCGTACCAGTAGAGGAACGACCCGGCGACGACCGTGAACAGTGCGTCGATGAAGACGACATCCACGAATCGGCGTCTGCGAAGCTCCGACATGAACGGCGCCCCCGCTGGCCCGAGCGTCGCGGCGGTCGGCTGCACGAACACCACCACCACGAACAACGAGCCGACCCAGATGACCCCCGTGACGATGTGCACGATCCGCAGGGTCACCATGTACACGTCGGTTGCCAGCATCGCCCTCCTCCCCGGCCGCCCGGGAGTCTCCTACGGATCGAGCGGTCGTGCCACGCGCCCAAGGAGAAGCAGTGGACCCGCCTGGGGCGACCTGCGTCGATGGTGTCTCGATGAGGCCTCGCTCACGGGGATCCACCTTCGTCTTGGGGACCGACCTCCGGGGCCTGCGCGAGAGGCGCGGCCCGTCGGTCGCGGCGGAGCATCTTGGTCTTCGCCTGCTCCGCCTTGTCCTTCGCGTAATTGAGCATCCGCTGAGCCCACACGTACTCGGTCGCGAGCACGGCCAGACCGGCGAGGATGACGAGGACCCCAGGACCTGGGAGCACCATCATCGCGAGCCCGGCCGCGAGCAACACCAGGCCGGCGAGCGTGACCGCGATGCGCTTGCCGTTGCGCATCATGAAGCGCGCGGTCACGCCGAACGGGAACCAGACCCACCGGGCTACCTTGGTCATCGAGCGCTCATCGTACGCCGTGCGTCTCGACGTCCGGGTCGAGGCGGTGGCCGACCACCTGCGGCTGGGGCACGCTGCGCCCCGCCGTGGCCCGCAACGAGATGAGGATCGAGGTTCCGATCGTCGTGGCGATCACGAGCAGTGAGGCCCAGATCGGGATCTTGGCGACATCCGTGAGGAGCATCTTCGCGCCGACGAACACGAGCACGGCCGCGAGCCCCGTCTTCAGGTAGACGAATCGCTCGATCATCCCCGCGAGCATGAAGTACAGGGCGCGAAGTCCGAGGATGGCGAACGCGTTCGAGGTGAAGACGAGGAAGGGGTCGCTCGTCACCGCGAAGATCGCCGGGATGGAGTCGACCGCGAAGATGATGTCTGTTGTCTCGATGAGCACCAAGACCGCGAGGAGCGGCGTGGCCATGAGTCTGCCGGCCTGCCGGACCGTGAAACGCTGTCCGTGGTACTCGTCGCTCGTCGGGACGACACGCTTGAACAGCCGGAGCGCAGGGTTGCGCTCAGGATGCGTCTCCTCGTTGCGGTGACGGGCCATCTTGATGCCCGTGAACACGAGGAAGCCGCCGAACACGTAGATCATCCAGTGGAAGTTCTCGAGCAGCGCGGCGCCGCCCGCGATGAACCCTGCCCGGAACACGAGGGCGCCGACGACACCCCAGAACAGGACGCGGTGCTGGTACTTCGCGGGGACGGCGAAGGAGCTGAAGATCAGCGCGAACACGAAGATGTTGTCGACCGCGAGGCTCTTCTCGATCAGGTAGCCGGCGAGGTACTCACCGCCCGCCTTCGGACCCTGCCACGCGAAGATCAGCCCGCCGAACGCGAGACCCAACGCGATCCAGAAGATGCTGAACTTCGTCGCTTCTCGGAACGAGACCTCGTGCGCCTCTCGATGGAACACGAACAGGTCCAGCACGAGCAGAAGAGCGATGAGTGCGAGGAACGCACCCCATATCCACAGGTCGACTGCCACCCTCGGCTCCCTCCGACATCGGCCGGCTCGAGGCCGGCGCGGCCATGTCGGAGGTCTTCCCTACCCGAAGGTCGGCGTCACCGGGCTTCCGCCGAGATGACGATGACGCCGCGCGGGGTACTCCCCTCCGTCTCTCGCCACATCTTCGTCTTCGAAACCGCCGTGGTTCAACGGCAGAACCTATGCAATCGCTCGTGTGTGGGGTGGACGGGAACGAAGGGCTAGTCGTCGTCCGCTTCGTGATCGTCCGAGCCGGTGTCGTCCTCACCGTCGGGGGACCCGGAGGAGGTACCGGAGGTTCCGGAGGTGCTGGAGTCGTCGGACGATCCCGAGTTGTCACCCGAGGAGGTGCTCGCGGTGGGCGACCGGGTCGGCGAGGGCGAGACCCGACCGTCGTCCTTGCCGTTGTCCTTGTCGTGGTTCCCCTGCGCGTCCGCGGGAGACTCGGTGGCCGTGGGTGTCGGTGCCCGCATCGAGCTGTCGATCGTCGGCGGGGTGGGCGGGTCGCCGATGCTCGGGCCCGCGACCGCGAGCGCGCCGAGCGTGAGGGCAAGCGCGAGCGCGATCCCAAGGATCCCGAGGCCGAACCCGGTGAGGAACCTCTTCATGCCGGCAAGGATAGGAGTGCGTGTGCTAAGAGCAGGTAAAGCTCACGAGCGCGAGGCGAGCAGCCGGATCTCGACGCGGGTGCCTCCGCCCTCGGCACTCCGGACCTGCAGTGAGCCGCCCCACTTCTCCGCGAGCTCCCGAGCGATCGCGAGACCGAGGCCCGAGCCGCCGGCCGGCGCGCCTCGGCCCCGGTAGAAGCGGTCGGTGACGCGCTCGCGCTCGGCCTCGGGGATGCCGGGGCCGCGGTCCTCGACCGCGATGACGACGCGGCTCTCCTCCCGCCGGGTCTCGAGCACGATCTGACCGGGTGCGTACGCGATCGCGTTGTCGAGCAGGTTGTCGAGGGCCTGGTCGACGTCGGCCGGGTTGCCCTGAGCGTCCCCGCCCTCGCCCCGCGCGAGGAGCGAGGCGCCGAGCCCCGAGGCGCGTTCGTCCCATCTCGCGACCGCCCTCGAGACCGCGTCGCCGACGTCCACCCGGGTCACCTGTCCTTCCTCGATCTCCTTCGCCATGACGAGGAGGCGAGCGACGATCTCGGCGAGCCGGTTCACCTCGCGGTCCGCGGCCTCGAGCTGCGTCCGGAGCTCGGGAGCGGGATCTGCGCCGAGCGCCGACTCGAGTCGAAGCTTGATCCCGGTCAATGGGGTTCGCAGTTGGTGTGACGCGTTCGCCACGAACTCACGCTGAGCGCGCACGGTGCGCTCGAGCCGGTCGGCCATCTCGTCGAAGGAGCGGCCGAGCTTCTCGATCTCGTCGGTACCCTTCACGTCGTCGGCGCGGGCCGCGAGATCTCCGCTGCCGAGCCGCTCGGACGTGTCGGCGAGCCGGCGGAGCGGGCGTGCGAGAGATCCGGCGAGGGCCCACGCGAGCAGCAGTCCGGACGCGAGCCCGGCGAGGCCGACCGCGATGAGCCCGAAGGTCGCGCGCCGGGTCTGGCTGATGACCTCGGACATCGGCTTCGTGATCCGGACGGCGCCGACCGTGTGGCCCTCGTCCTGGACCGGCACCGCCGTCGCAAGCAGGTCCGTGCCGAGCTCGATCGAGTGCCGCGCGATCGACTCGGCGGTGCCCGAGAGCGCTCGGACGATCTCCGGTCTCTCCGCGGTCGCGTAGAGGGTTCCGAGGCTCTGGGGGCCCTGCGAGTCGGCCACGAGGATCCCGTCGAGATCCACGATGATCACGCGCCCGCCGACCTGCGGAGCCGCCTGATCGACGATCGAGGCGAGCGCGTCGCGGTGCTTCGGGAGGAGGTTCTCCGCCCCGACCGCGCTCGCGATGCCTTGCGCCTGGATGAGTGCCTCCGTCTCGAGTTCCAACCGGGCGCGCTGCTGCAGGTTCACCGCGAGGGGCACCCCGAGCGCGATGAGGACCACCAGCATCACGTACCCGAAGGCCACGACGAGACGGGTACGGACCTTCGTGACCGGCTCCTACTCCGCCTCGGTCTCGTCCGGCGAGAGGAAGCGGAAGCCCACACCTCGAACGGTCGAGATGTACCGAGGGCGCCCGGCGTCGTCCTCGAGCTTCTTGCGGAGCCAGGAGACATGGACGTCGAGCGTCTTCGTGGGTCCGAACCAATGCGGATCCCAGACCTCGTCCATGATGGTCTCGCGTCGGACGACCTGGCCGGCGTTCGCCATCAACATGTGGAGCAGGTCGAACTCGCGAGCCGCGAGGTCGATAGGCCGGCCCGCCTTCGTGACGGTCCTCGACGAGGGGTCGAGGACCACGTCGCCCACCTCGATCGGGCCACGGCGCTCGGTCGAGCGGCCTCGGCGCATGATCGCCCGGATCCGCGCCGAGAGTTCACGGGCGGAGAACGGCTTCACCACATAGTCGTCCGCGCCGAGCTCGAGCCCGAGCACACGGTCGATCTCCTCGCCCCTCGCGGTGAGCACGATGATCGGCACGTCCGAGCTCTTCCGGATGTCGCGCGCGAGATCGCGTCCGTCGCCGTCGGGCAGCATGACGTCGAGGAGGATGAGATCCGGCTGCTGTCGGTCGAAGGCGGCTCGAGCGTCTTCGAGCGTCTCGACGATCTCGGTGTCGAAGCCGTCGCGCTCGAAATGCTCGGCGAGCGGCTCGGAGATCGCCGGCTCGTCCTCGACGACCAGGATGCGGGGCTTCACGCTGCGATGGTACTGCCCCGACCCCTCAGTTTTGTCACTGTTGCGCGAGCGAGCGATGTCTCCATAGGATTCGCCAGCGCATCGGAGGGGGGAGCGATGTCGGCCAGCACCGCGGTTTCCACTCGCGAGCTTCCCCGCCGTCCGCGCACGCCCAGCGAACCTCTGCTGCTTCGGATCCTGGAGTTTGGGGGAGTCACGCCCATCCTTCTCTTTCTTGGCTGGGCTTTCTCCTCTTCGTGGGCAGACACACGGCATCTTCTCCCGAGCGTCGCTGGTTGGCTGCTCGTGGTGGCAATAGCGGACCTCAAGCCGATACCTATCTGGGGCTCGGTCGAGATTGCCATCTCATTCCCCGTCTTACTCGCTGGAGCGTTCGTCTTCCCCCCACACATTGCCTGCCTCCTCGGATTCGCCGGCCCCCTTGACCTGCGTGAGCTTCGACGTGAGATCACGCTGATGAGAGGACTGTTCAACCGTGCGAATATCGCGGGGAGCGTTCTCGCTGCTTCTGCCGTGTTCCACGGACTTCAGGGTGATCTTGGAGACTGGCCTGTTGTACTTGCTCCAGCGTTTGCTGCCCTCTTTGTAGATGTGGCCCTGAATGGCGCCTTGGTAACTACGGGAACTCATCTCTTGACAGGAGTGCCGCTCCGCGAGGTGTGGAGGAACATCAGCGGTGGTGACCAAAGGACGTACTTCCTCCTTAGCTATCTGGCGTTTGGCTTCCTCGCCATCTTGTTGGCGGCCGTACATCAAGCAGCAGGAAGTTGGTCACTCATTGCGTTCGCGGTTCCCTTGCTCCTTGCCAGACAGATGTTCGTGCACTGGAAGCAGCTGGGCGAAGCCTCTGAGGAACTGCTGGCTAAGCAGCGGGCCCTGCTGGCTGTGACGGAAAGGATTGCGGACGAGCGACGTGATGAACGGCTGGCAATGGCTGCTGGGATCCACGACGAAGTCCTGCCCCCTCTCTACCAAGTGCATCTGATGGGGCAGGTCCTGCGTCAGGACTTGGCGTCCGGGCATCTGCTGGAGCTTGAGGCGGACGTCCCCGACCTCCTGCGGGCAACGGAGGTGGCTAACGACGCTATCCGAGCCCTCGTACGCGACATGCGCACATCGCCGCTCGGCTCGAGGGGTGTGACGCAGACACTTGTGATGTTTGTGGACAGCCTCCGTTCGCTAACGGAGGCTGCATTTGAGGTTGATGTCGAGGAGGTTGGTGGATCTGCCCTCACACAGCTGCTCGTGTATCAGATTGCACGCGAGGCATTGTCCAACGCCGCTCGGCATTCCGCGGCTACCCACATACGACTCTTCCTTGGTGTGCGCGAAGGCTCACTCCGACTTGTCGTGCAGGACGATGGGAGAGGTTTCGAGGTGGGCGGTGCAGGTCAGGTCGGCCACTTCGGTCTGCAGCTCATGAGAGAGCGGGCGGAGATGGCGGGAGGGATTCTCTTCATCGAAAGTGCTCCAGGCATTGGAGCGACGCTAGTGGCGAGAATCCCGATCCAGTTCGAGCACAGATTCCAAAGTTGAGCCTCGACCGAGATCGAGGCTCAACAAGTAGGTTTCTGATGTTCGAGTCGTATTACCAGCGCCAGTGTGCCCCGCCGGCAATCGCCAGGGCGAGGAGCGAACCGAGCGCCATGGCCAGTCGCTTCGCGAGCTTCACGCAACACCCCCTCTTCTCTGGCGCGGGTCTCTGGTTGTAGGCCGTTGAACCGCTAGTCCTCTGAGTTCCGTATGCTTGGGACCCCACCTGGGGGACCCTTCGGAGCCCATCTTCGGGGGATGCCGATGTCCCCCACAAGGGGGAACCCGCCCTACAGCAGCCAGCGTAGCCACGGAGGCTAGACGCATGGTGGTTTCCTACAGGTCGATCACCGTTCAAGATAGGAAGCTGCCTGAAGGAAGGAAATCGCCCTGAGCCAGCGAGCGGACACGGACCGAGGCCATCGCAGGAGATTGGAGCTTGTCGTCTTCCAGCTTCTGGTCGTGGTGCCTACTCTCGGAGCAGTCGCGTTCCTCCTGATCCGTGACCCGTCCGTTCTGAGTACCGACCTGATTCCGTGGGTCTTGCTGATTGCGATCGTGGAGGCATTGCCCGTCCCCGCGTGGCACGGACTGCAGATCAGCGTTGGCTTCCCCCTCCTCATGGTTGTTGGCTTCGTATACGACCCCGCTGCGGCAGCTCTGTGTGCGTTTCTTGGGGCGCTTGATCCTCGAGAGTACAGGCGTCAAGTTAGCTTTCTACGTGCCCTGTTCAATCGCAGTCAGGTGACACTCTCAGTATTGGCCG
This sequence comes from Solirubrobacterales bacterium, assembly GCA_050259555.1. GTDB lineage: Bacteria > Actinomycetota > UBA4738 > UBA4738 > HRBIN12 > HRBIN12. The sequence continues at coordinate 5,926 of JBLNAW010000070.1, read as the reverse complement.
CCAGCGCCGTCTTTCACTCGCTCGCCCGTCTGAACTCGTCACCCCCGGTCCGATTGCTGCTGGCAGCACTCCTGGCGGCGGTCGTCGACTACTTCGTAAACAGTGGCGTCATCACGGTGGTGGTCAGCCTCGATGCAAGGATGCCGCCTCAGAGAGTCATCCGGGAGCTCCGAATCGGGAGGCTCAGCGAGTTCCTCGTCAGCTATGTCGGACTGGCGTTCTTCGGCCTCTTCCTCGCGAAAGTCGTGACTATCCAAGGAGTGGGTTTCTGGCCAGTTCCGGTGTTCGTGATCCCGTTGCTCCTTGCTCGGCAGATGTTCTTCCGGAGCAAGGCGCTCGAGGAGGCACACAAGGAACTCCAGGATCGTGAGCAGCTGCTGCGTGCGCTCTCGAACCGCATGGCGGAGGAGCGTCAGGACGAACGGCTTCAGATCGCGGCGTTCCTCCACGACGATCTCGCACAGCACCTGTTCCGGCTTTCGATCCAGGTGGACGTCGCCCGGCGGCACCTCGCGGCGGGCAAGCTCGCGGAGACCGAGAGCTCGCTCGAGGAGATCAAGGAGACCAAGAACCGAACCTCGGACCGCATCCGAGCCCTCATCCGAGATCTGCATCGTTCGCCGCTCGGCCGAGCGGGGCTCGCGGAGGCGCTCCAGAGCTTCATCATCGAGACCGCTCGGGACTCCGACGTTCGATTCCACACGGACGTCGACGAGGTGCCGCTTCCGCCTCCGATCGCGCTGCTCCTGTATCACATCGCGCGAGAGGGGATCATGAACGCGATGAAGCACGCCCAGGCCGCCAACGTCTGGGTCACGGTGAAGCCGACCGGTGACGAGGTCGAGCTCGTGCTTCGGGACGACGGGGTGGGGTTCGACACGGCCGGGCCATCTCCGGAGGGCCACTTCGGGATGACGATGATGCGGGAGCGTGCTCTCGTCGCGGGCGGCACGATCGACGTCAGCAGCGCGGAGGGTCAGGGGGCGACGATCACGGTGCGGATCCCCACGTCGTGGCTCGCGGCCGAAGGTCCGGAGCCGCCACCGGCTCATGCGATCCCCCCGACCGATGCTTCCCCCGGTACGGCCCCCGTGAAGCCCGGCCCATCGACGGAATCCGTCCTCGCATAGCGGCCACGATCAGCCACGCGATCCCTGCGTAGACGAACAGATCGCCGATGCTCGCGATCTGACCGATCGGTTTCGGGATCGCGATCACGTCTGCGAGCGGTGTGAGGACGTCGTCCTCGGTCATGAGGTGATGCTTCGCGGCGCCCTCGTCGATCAGCAGCTGCAACGTCGCTTCCTGTCCCGAGCGACGCACCGCGGACTCGCTCACCGGCATCCCGCCGTTCGGGAGGATCACCGCCATGTTCAGCGCGAGTCCGAGCAGCACGAGCGGCATCCCGAGGAGTCGAACGTTGAGCAGCGCGAAGACGACGAGGAGTCCGTACGAAGCCGCGAGCACGACGACGCGAACGACGAGGTCCGAGCCGGCGCGGCCGTTCGGCAGCGGCACGAACTGAAGGCCGAGACCGACGATCACGAGCCCCCACCAGCGGAGGCGGAGATCCTCGAACCGCCGGAGGCTCCCGCCGAGCGAGAAGCCGAGCGCGAGCGCGAGCGCGATGACCGCGATGAACAGGATCATGTGGAGGCCGCCGGATCGTCCCACGATCGCGGCGGGGACGTCCAGCAGGCCGCACCCGCTCGGTCACACCGGACTAGCATCGATCTATGGCTCGCATGGTGCCGTTCCCGATGCTCGAGACCGACAGCGCAGCGGAGCGACGGCTCTACGAAGGCTTCCTCGAGCAACTGGAGGACGCGTTCGTCGTCTACCACAGCGTCGATTGGGTGCTCGCCGGACGGGACGGGCCCATCCAGGGCGAGGCGGACTTCGTGATCTCGCACCCCGAGCACGGGGTCCTCGCGCTCGAAGCAAAGGGGGGCGGCGTCGCGTACGACCCGGCGACCCGCCGTTGGACGCAGTCCGGCCACTCCGGCCCGCATCCCTTGCGCGAGGACCCCTTCCATCAGGCGAAGGACGAGATGCACTCGCTCGTCGAGATCCTCGAGGCGCAGCCGGGCTGGGAGCGGTGGAAGCCGTCGTACGGGTTCGGGGTGGCGTTCCCCGACGGCCGGTACGAGCAGGCGGCTCATCCGGGCGCGCCCTCGGAGGTCGCGATCGACCGTGACGACATGAACCGCCTCGCGGCCCGCGTGGTCGAGATCATGCGCTACTGGCGTCACGGGGAGCGACGGTTCGGCGCGGACGGGATGGACGCGCTCGGCCACGCGCTCGGCTTCCGGGTCGAGGTCCGCACGCCGCTCAAGCTCGCCTTCAACGAGGAGGATCGTCGCATCGTCGAGCTGACCGACGAGCAGGCCTGGGTCCGGGCATTCGTGCTGAACCGCAAGCGCGCCGCGGTGGCCGGTCCGGCGGGATCGGGCAAGACGCTGCTCGCGGTCGGTATCGCCACGCGCCTGGCCGACGAGGGTCGAAGGACGCTCCTCACGTGCTTCAACCGCTTGCTCGCCGAGGACCTCAAGGGTCGCGCCGAAGGTCACGCCGGCCTGGACGTGGCGCACTTCCACGGCCTGTGCGTCAGCCTCGCGAACGAGGCGGGCCTCTCCTTGCCGCAGGTCCCGGACCACGTGGAACCAGGCTCCGACTACTTCGAGCACCAGCTCCCGGACCTGCTCGAGGAGGCCGCTCGGCGACTCGGCTCCCGGTACGACGCGATCGTCGTCGATGAGGCGCAGGACTTCCGTGCGTGGTGGTGGCCGTTGCTCCTCGCGCTCCATCACGAGCCGGACGAGGGCCGGCTCTACGTGTTCTACGACGACAACCAGAACCTGTACGGGGGTGCGCCGCCGGTCGAGAACATCGAGGTGTGCCCCGCCCTTCCCGCGAACGTGCGCAACACGAAGGCGATCGCGAGCTTCGTCTCGGTCTTCTACGACGGCGCCGTCGAGCCGCACGCGCGCGCCCCCGAGGGACGACCGCCGCAGATCCTCGGGTACGAGAACGACGACGGGCTCGCGCGGCTCCTCGGGATCGTGCTCACCAACCTCGTCGAGGAGGAGCGGGTCCCGCTCGACGACATCGTCGTGCTGACGCCCTCGGGGAAGGCGAAGAGCCGGCTACGCGCCCGTGAGCGCGTCGACGGCTTCCGGCTCTCGGAGCGGCCCGAGCCCGGCGCGGTGTTCGCCACGAGCATCCACGGCTTCAAGGGCCTCGAGCGTGAGGTCGTGATCTTGGCCGAGCTCGGTGACAAGCACCTCGACGACCTCCGGCAGTACCTCTACGTGGGCGCCTCGCGCGCGAGGAACGAGCTCATCGTGCTCGCGCTCGAGCCGGTGGCGAAGGAGCTGCGGGCGCTCGCCGGCGTCACCGGTCCCTAGCCGCGCTCGCCGGCGCTCCGCGCGAACGCCGATACGCTGGGAGCGTGGCGGCTCCTCGCGATCTCGGGTACTTCGGGCCGGACAGCGTGTCCTGGCAGGTCCATCGGGAGGTCACCGTGCTCTTCGGCGGTGCCCGCGCGCTGCTCATGCAGGCCGCACATCCGCTCGTCGTGGCCGGCGCGAACCAGACGGGCATGTACGAGCGGAACCCGTGGCGGCGGCTCCAGCGGACGCTGATCCTCACGTACTCGATCACGTTCGGGACGAAGGCCGAGGCGCACGAGGCGGCGGCGCGCATCAACGAGGTCCACACGCGGATCAACGGCATCGACCCGGTAACGGGGCTCCGGTACGACGCCCTCGATCCCGAGCTCCTGCTCTACGTCCACGCGTGCCTCGTCGACTCGGCGTTGCTGTTCGAGCGGCTCACCGTCGGCAGGCTCGACGACGCGGGCCGCCAGCGCTTCCATGAGGAGCAGATGCTCGCCGCCGAGTTGCTGCTCGTGTCGCGCGAGATCATCCCGCCGACCGTCCCCGAGCTGCACGAGTGGCTGGCCGGGTTCGAGCGGCGCGGCGACCTTCGGGTGACGGAAGGCGCGCGCAGGGTGGCCGAGCTCTTCCTCGAGCCGCCGGAGGAGGCGGAGTGGCGTCCGATCCTCAAGCGGGTGGCGCGACTCGCGTTCGCGACCCTGCCGCCCGGCGTTCGCGAGATGTACGGGTTCGACATCAGTCCGGTGAAGGAGCGCGCGGCGAGGGCGACGCTCGTCGCGACGCGAGCGCTGCGTCCGCTCCTTCCGGCGAAGTACCGGTACATCGCGCCGTACTCGGAGTGGCGCTCGAGGCAGCGGGGGATCACGGCGCCGAGCGAGGTTGACGGCGTCCGGCGCTCGGTCGGCATCCGTCTCGACCGGACCAAGAGCATCCGGGGCTAGACTGCCCCGCGTGCGGCAGACCCAGGGAGTGCTGCTCGATATCGACGGCGTGCTCACGGTGTCGTGGGAGGCCTTGCCCGGCGCCGTCGAGACGATCGCGTGGCTCCGGCGGGAGCGCCTGCCCTTCCGACTCATCACGAACACGACGACCCACACGCGGCGGGACCTCGCGACGACGCTCGAGGCGGCGGGGTTCGACGCGGAGCCCGACGAGATCGTGACGGCGGTCGTCGCCACGGCCTCGTACCTCCGAGCGCACCACCCGGGCGCCGGGGTGTTCGTGCTCTCGGACGGCGATGCCCGGGAGGACCTCGACGGCGTGGAGCTCGTGGACGTCGACGAGGCCGAGGTCCTCGTGCTCGGCGGCGCCGGTGAGGATTTCACGTACGCGGCCCTGAACCGCGTGTTCCGCCGGCTCGCCGACGGCGCGACCCTCGTCGGCATGCATCGCAACCTGTACTGGCGCACGGCCGAGGGTTGGCAGCTCGACGGCGGGGCGTACGTCGCGGGGCTCGAGGAGGCGACGGGTCGGACGGCGGCGATCTGCGGGAAGCCCTCCGCGGCGTACTTCGAGGAGACGCTTCGGCTCCTCGGCGTGCCGGCGGACCGAGTCGTGATGGTCGGCGACGACGTCGTGAACGATGTCCTCGGGGCTCAGGGCGCGGGGATCACCGGCGTGCTCGTTCGGACCGGCAAGTTCCTGCCGACGGATCTCGAGCGGGCGGGCCGCGCGCCCGATCATGTCCTGGACTCGATCGCGGACCTGCCGGCCTGGCTGGAGGCGCGATGACGGACACGGGCCGCTCGGGGTTCGCTCGGTCGCTGTTCGCGGGCATCGCACCCGAGTACGAGCGCATGGGCGCGGTGCTCTCGTTCGGCCAGGACCCACGGTGGCGCCGCTTCCTCGTCTCGAAGGTGAACGCGATCCCCGGGTCCTGGGTGCTCGATGCGGCGAGCGGGACCGGGCTCGTCGCTCGCGAGCTCGCGACGAGGAACCTACGGGTGGCCGCGCTCGACCCGAGCCCCGCGATGGTCCGCCGAGGCGTCCAGGCGGTCCGGGAGGAGGGCCTGATGGATCGCGTCCACTTCCTCGGCGGCCGCGCCGAGGAGCTCCCGTTCGCCGACGGGACCTTCGACGCCGTGACCTTCACCTACCTCCTCCGCTACGTCGCGGACCCGGCGGCCACGGTGGCCGAGCTCGCCCGCGTGCTCCGGCCCGGTGGGGTGATCGCCTCGCTCGAGTTCCACGTGCCCGAGCAGGCGTGGGCGCACGCCGGCTGGTGGTTGCACACGCGCGCGGTGATGCCGACGCTCGGGCGTGCGGTCTCGCCGGGTTGGTACCGCACGGGGCGGTTCCTGGGCCGCGACGTGACCGAGTTCTACCGGCGCTTCCCGTTGCCGGTGCAGATCCGCTGGTGGCAGGAGGCGGGATTGCGCCGAGTCCGGACGAAGCGCTTCTCGAACGGTGCCGCCCTCGTCACGTGGGCGGTGAAGGCGAACCCGCTCCTCGATGGCTGAGCCGATCGACGAACGCGCGGCCTTCTACGCGCTCTCGCCCGGCGGGTGGCGCGACTACTGGACGCTCCT
>JBLNAW010000069.1:0-25736 GCA_050259555.1 Solirubrobacterales bacterium | reverse complement strand
TCCGAGATGCGCGAGTTCGTGCACGAGCCGATGAACACGGTGTCGGGGCGGATCTCGCGGATCGGTGTGCCGGGCGCGAGCCCCATGTACGTGAGCGCGCGCTCGGCCGCCTCGTCGGCCGGCTCGGGGACGACGTCGTCGATCGTGACGGTCTGGCCGGGGTTCGTCCCCCACGAGACGTAGGGACGGAGCTCGGCCGCGTCGATCCGCACCTCGCGGTCGAACGCGGCGTCCTCATCGCTCGACAGGGTGTGCCAATCCTCGAGCGCGCGCTCCCAGCGCACGCCCTTCGGCGCGTGCGGGCGCCCCTCGAGGTACGCGAACGTCGTGTCGTCCGGCGCGATCATCCCGGCACGGGCGCCGGCCTCGATCGACATGTTGCAGATCGTCATCCGGCCCTCCATCGACAGCGAGCGGATCGCCGAGCCCCGGTACTCGAGGACGTGGCCGACGCCGCCGTTCGTGCCGATCCGCGCGATGATCCCGAGGATCACGTCCTTCGCGGAGACCCCCCGCGGGAGGTCTCCCTCGACGGTGATCGCCATCGCGCCGGGACGGGACTGGGGGAGCGTCTGCGTGGCGAGGACGTGCTCGACCTCCGAGGTCCCGATGCCGAACGCGAGCGCACCGAACGCGCCGTGGGTGCTCGTGTGCGAGTCGCCGCACACGATGACGAGACCCGGCTGCGTGAGCCCCATCTGCGGTCCGATCACGTGGACGATGCCTTGCCCGGCGTCGCCCGTGGGGAACAGTCGGATACCGAACGCCTCGCAATTGCGGCGGAGCGCGTCCATCTGGCGGACCGAGATCGGATCCTCGGGTCCGGGAGCGGTCGGCACGTTGTGATCCATCGTCGCGAGGGTGAGGTCCGGCCGGCGCACCGGCCGTCCCGCCAGGCGCAGGCCGTCGAAGGCTTGCGGGGACGTGACCTCGTGCACCAGGTGCAGGTCGACGTACAGGAGGTCGGGCTCGCCGTCGGCGCGCCGGACGACGTGCCGTTCCCACACCTTCTCGGCGAGCGTGCTCGGCGCCATGACGCCCATCCTCGCAGGCCCTTCGGGAGGTCGTCCAACCCAGTCTCACATGCTGAGACACTGTGCCATGATGTGGATATGCAGGATCCCGCCGGAGACGGCCCTCCCGAGACCGGGGTCGGTACCCTCGACCGCGCGCTCGCGATCGTCGACGCCGTCGAGGCGGGGGCTCGCACGCCGGCCGAGATCGCGGCCGAGACGGGACTGCCGCGCTCGACCGCCCATCGCCTGCTGAAGGCGCTCCGGCTCCACGGCTTCGTCGGCCTCGAGCCCGGGGCGGGGTACCGGCTCGGGCCTCGACTCCTGCGCCTCGCGGCCACGGCGCGGCGCGAGGCGCCGCTCCGCGACCTCGCCCATCCCGCCCTCGAGCGCCTCGCGCGCGCGACCGGCGAGAGCGCCCAGCTGTACGTGCGCTCAGGCGATTCGCGGGTATGCGTGGACGCGGTCGAGTCCGAGCGCGAGCTCCGCACGATCGTCCCGGTGGGCGCCTCGCTCCCGCTCTCGGCGGGCTCGGCGGCGAAGGTCTTCCTCGCGTTCGACCCCGATCGGATCCGGCACATCCGGCGGGCGGCCGATCCCGAGCGGTTCGCCCGCGACGTCGAGCTCGTCGCGTCACGCGGCTCGGCCTCGAGTGCGGGGGAGCGGGAGGCCGGCGTGGCCTCGGTGAGCGCGCCGGTGGTCGGTCCGGACGGCGCGCTGGTGGCGGTCGTCTCGGTCTCGGGGCCGGCCGGACGCATGGGGCGGGCGAGCGGACGTCGAGCCGTCCCCGCCGTCCGGCGAGCCGCTCGTGAGATCGAGGCGGTCCTCGGCTCGCGGCCCTAGCCGGCGGGCTCGTCGGGCAGGAAGACGCGGAACGAGGCGCCGCCGCCCGGGCGGTCCTCGACCCAGGCGCGGCCGCCGTGCAGCTCGGCGAACCGGGCGACGAGCGACAGGCCGATGCCGCTTCCCGGCATCATCCGGGCATCCGGTCCTCGGCGGAACGCCTCGAAGATGGCCTCCTTCATCCCGTCGGGGATGCCGGGGCCGTCGTCCTCGACCGTGACCGACGCGCCCCCCTCGATCGGCCGGACACGGAGCCAGATGTGGGTGCCCTTCGGCGTGTGGCGCGCCGCGTTCGACAGGAGGTTCTCGAGCATCCGCTCGACCTTCGTCCCGTCGACGTTCGCCGTACAACGGGTCACATCGAGCGCGACCGAGCGGCCTCGGAGCACGTCCGTCTTGGCGACGAGCTCGGTCGCGAGCGCACCGAGGTCCACGGGGAACCGACGGGGCTCGACGATCCCCTGATCCAGGCGATCCAGGTCCAGGAGGTCGGTGAGCAGCGTGTTCATCCCGCGCGTCCGAGCACCGAGCGTGCGGAGCAGCGAGTGGCGCTCCTCCTCCGGCAGCTCGTGGTCGAGACGCTCGAGCGTGCTGGCTGCCCCGAGGATCGCCGTGAGTGGCTCCTTCAGGTCGTGCGAGAGCGTGTGCAGCAACGTGTTCTTCAGCCGGTCGAGCGCGAGCAGGCGCTCCTCGGCGTGCTTGCGCTCGGTGATGTCGTACATGATCCCCTGCATGAACAGCGGCCGGCCCTCCCGGTCCCGCACCGCCGATGCCTCGTCCGATATCCACACCCACCGTCCGTCCTTGGCCCGCATCCGGTACTCGGCCCGGTAGGGCTCGCCGGTCGCCAGGGACGCCTCCTCCGCCGCCCGCGCGGCTGCGATGTCGTCCGGATGCGTGAGGGTGCCCATCGGCGAAGGGTGCGAGAGCCACTCGTGGGGCGTGTACCCGAGGACATGCTCGATCCGCGGGCTGATGTAGAGCCACTCCCCTTCCTCCCCGTACTCGCCGAGGTAGACGATCGCGGGGAGTTGCTCGACGAGGTTGCGGTACTTCGCCTCGGTCGTGGCGCCGATCTCGAGCAGACGCTTCTGCTCCGTGATGTCGAGCATCACGCCCTGCCAGAACGACAGGCCGCTCGTCGGATCCTCCACGAGCGCGGCCTCGTCGCGGAACCACACGATCCGGCCGTCCCGGGCGACCATCCGGTACTCGCTGTTGAAACGGCTCGCGTGGCTGGCTGCCTCGCGATCCTCCGCGATCACCCGGTCGCGGTCCTCGGGGTACGTGGTCGTCACCCAGAGCGTCGGGTCGCCCTGCCATTCCTCGGGCGTGTACCCGAGGATCGTCGTCGTCTGCGGACTGATGTAGACGTCGCGGAACCCGGTGGGGCTCTCGGGATCCTCGACCTGCGTGTAGGTGATCGCCGGGATGTTCTCGACGAGCGCGCGGTACCGGATCTCCGTCTCCCGCATCTCGGCGTAGCGCGAGCGAGCGGTCGCGCGGCCGTCGACGTCGGACGCGCGGACGACGACGAGCGGGTCGGCACCCTCGAGCGTCTCCGCCCAGAAGCGCACGAACCGCGTCTCGCCCGCCGGCGTGGCGAGGGACGCGTCGAAGCTCTCGATCACGCCGCGGGTCTCGAGCTGCTCCTTCGCGCGACGAGCCCCGAGCGTGTCGAACAGGCCCAGCTCGAACATCGAGACGCCGAGGAGCTCGCCGATCCCGCGGCCGAGCAGGAAGCAGAAGGCGTCGTTCGCCTCCAAGATCGCGCCGTCTTCGAGGCGACACGCGGCCATGCCGAGCGTGGTCGCGTGGAACACGCGCTCGAGCAGGCCCTCCATCGAACGGGCGGACGCATCCAACCGAGAATCCATCGCCTCACCATCGGGAGGACGGGGGACCGCCTTGATGGCCCTCGGTGGCCGCTTCGCGCATCATCCCGACGCGCCGACGGCCGACCGGTCAGCCGACAGGCCGATGGCTCATCGTGCCTGGTTCTGGATGATCCGGACGATGCGGTCCTCGAGATCCGAGGCCGTGGTCTTGGCCATGCCGCTCGACAGGATCGAGAACTCGGCCCACGTCTCGGTCCGCTCGAGCCAGACCCACCCCGACAGGGCCGAGATGTCGGTGAGCGTGCCGGTCTTCGCCCGGAGATCCACGTCCGCGAAGCGATGACGGAGCGTGCCCTGCCCGCCGGAGGGGAGCGCGTCGAACAGGTCCTGATACCAGGGCGCGGCGTCGGCGAGCCAGAGCAGCCGCACGATGCCCTCGGCCGTGACGCGGTTGGCGTAGGACAGGCCTGAGCAGTCGGACAGGTCGACATCCGTGGTCCGATCGACCCAGGCCTCGAGGGCGGCCGCGCCCTTCGCGATCGTGCCGGGCGTTCCCGAATCCGCGACGCCGAGGCCCTTGCCGAGCACCTCGGCGAAGAAGTTGTTCGAGGGCCGGAGCATCTTCGCCAAGATCGCGTCGAGCCTCCTCGAGCGCGTGGAGGCGATGCGGACGAGATCGTCGGGTGGGGCACCCGCGTTCGGGCGTTCCACCACCTTCACGCCGCGCGCCTCGAGCTCCGCGGTGAGGCTCTTCGCCGCGAGCGTCTCGGGGCTCGGGACGTCTCGGCCGTGTGCGTCGAGGTTGCCGTCGTACGCGAGGGCGGTCGGCCGCGCGATGTAGTCGCGTGCGACGTGGTTCCAGCCGGGTGCGTCCCAGTCCCGGCGGAAGTACGTCGTCGAGCCGGTCACGTGCCCGTCGACCCGGGTGATCCCCGCGGCCACGATCGACGCCGCGAGATCGGCTATCGCCGCGCGGTCCACCTCCGGGTCGCCGCGACCGAGGATCCACAGGTTCCCTTCGATCACGCCGTCCTGTGCCGGAGCCCGCGAGGCGGCGAACGTGCGGATCCGGCGATCCGGGCCGAACGTATCGAGCAACGCCATCGACAGCAGGAGCTTCTCGTTCGACGCCGGCGTGCGGGGCGCCGCGGGCGCACGCCCGTACAGGAAGGTGTTGGCCTCGCCGACCGAGATCGACATCGACCGTCCCGCTACGAGGTCCTCGATCCGACGCATCCACGACGCGAGCTCGATCTGGAACGGCAGGGTCGGACCGAGGGCGGCCTCGTTGACCCGGTCCTGCGCGGGCCAACGCACGCGGAGCCGGACGATCCCCACGTCCTCCCATCCGAAGCACGGGCGGGCGCTCGCGTGGGAATCGGCGTCGAGGGTCAGGGTCTCGAGCGTCGTCCACCCTCCGCCCGCGCGCCGCTGGAGCTCGACCGACTGCCCTGGCTTCGGCGGCATGACGGCAGCGTCGACGTCGACGCAGCTCCCGGCTTCGAGCGAGCCGGCGAGGAGCGTGCTGTCCACCCGCGCACGCACCCGGACGAGCGCCGTATCGGAGACGACGAGGTCGCAGGCGCCGTCGGCCGTCGCCGTGACGCGGTACCGCCCCGTGTACTGCTGGACCTGCTCGAAGGCGAAGGTGCCGTCCGCGGCCGTCGTCCCCTGTCCCACGGTCGCGAACGCCGACGAGTCCGCCGGGCGCCACTCGAGGAACAACGCACGGTCGGGAGTGCAGCCGGCGCTCGAGGTCAGCGTCCCCGAGATCGTCACGGCGTGGTCGAGCTCGACGATCGCGTCAGGAGCGACGAGCACGATCGAGCCCGCCACGGCCAACGCCGGCGGGACGACGATCGCCATCGTCACGACGAGCGCGCCGACGAACGCGACGAGGGCGCGCCCTGCGGACCGGATGGGCCGGATGACGTCTCCCCTCGGGCGCGGACGCCGGGCATCGTCCCACGCGATCCGCCCGGGCTCAAGGAAGCGGATGAAGGGCCTCGAGCCGGCGGCGGCCCGGCCGCCGCGAGTCAGGCGGTCTCGGACCCGACGGGTTTGGCACCCGGCAGGAAGACGCGGAACGAGGCGCCGCCGCCCGGGCGATCGTCGACCCAAGCCCGGCCCCCGTGCAGCTGCGTGAACCGGGCGACGAGGGACAGGCCCAACCCGGACCCCGCTCCGAGCGGGTCGGGGCCACGGCGGAACGGCTCGAAGATGCCGAGCTTGTGCTCGTCGGGAACGCCGGGTCCCTCGTCTTCGACGGCGATCAGCGCGCCGCCGGACTCGGGGACGACGCGGACCCACAGGCGGCTCGAGCTCGGCGTGTGACGTGCGGCGTTCGTCAGCAGGTTCTCGATGACCCGCTCGAGCTTCGGGGGGTCGACCGGGACGACGACCGGGGGGGTGTCGAGCTCCACCCGGCGTCCCTGCAGGGCGTCCGATCCGCGGACGAGGTCGGCGACGAGCTGGCCGACGTCGACCGGGAAGCACGTCGGCTCGATCACGCCGCGGCCGAGGCGCTCGAGATCGAGCATGTCGGTGAGGAGCCGGTCCATCCGCTTGGCGCGCTGCGCCATCCCCTGGAGGAGCTCCGCCGCCTCACGCTCCAACAGGTCCGGTCGTTGCAGCGCCGTCGCCGAAGCCAGGATGGCGGTGAGCGGCCCCTTCAGGTCGTGCGACAAGGTGTGCAAGAGCGTGTTCTTGAGCTCGTCCATCGCGCGCAGGGCCTCCGCGCCCTCGTGCTCGCGGTCGAGCGCTTCCTGGAGGGCGAGCTCGGCATCCTTGAGGCCGGTGATGTCGAGGAGGAACCCCTGCGAGTACAGGGGGGTCCCGTCCTCTTCGTACACGACCACCGCGACGTCACGGATCCACAGGACGCGACCGTCGCGGGCCACGATGCGGTAGGTCTCGTCGTACGGCTCGCCGGTCTCGACGTGGTGGGTCTGCGCGGCGACGGCCCGGTCGTGGTCCTCAGGGTGCAGGAGCTTCAGCCACATGTCGGGGTCGTCGTTCCACTCCTTCGCCGTGTAGCCGATCAGCCGTTCGGACTGCGGGCTCGTGTAGACGTTCGTGGCGCGCTCGTTCAGCTCGTCCATGTACACGACGGCCGGAAGCGTCTCGACGAGGCTGCGGTACCGACGCTCGGCGTTGCGGGCCTGCTCCTCGGCGAGCTTCTCGGCGGTGACGTCGAACATCACCCCCTGCCAGAAGGTCCCACCCGAACCGTCCTCGACGATCACCGCCTCGTCGCGGAACCACAGGAGTCGGCCGTCGCGCGTGATCATCCGGTACTCGGCGTGGAACGGACGGCGCGTGATCTCGGCGGTGCGCTCGGCCGCGAGGACCCGCGGCCGGTCCGCCGGGTGGCGGAGCTTGCGCCAGAGCTGTGGATCCGCGAGGAAGTCCGCCGGCGCGTGCCCGAGCATCCGAGCGGCCTGTGGCGAAACGTAGGTCGTGCGCTGGTCGGTCGCGTTCGAGCGGTCGTGGATCTCGGTGTAGGTGATCGCCGGGATCTGCTCGACGAGGGTGCGGTAGTCGACCAGCTCCGGGGCCACGACCTGGCCGTTGCCGTTCGAGGCCGCGCTCGCGCCCACCGAGGGCGTGGTGCGCTCGAGCTCGGGTACGGCCACTAGGTCTCCCTTCGCGGGCGTGTACCTACCGCATCGGGACGTCGGGACGGTTGCTTGACGTCGATCTCGCGCCGCGCGCCGGCGGCCGGGGGCCGGCTCGGTCTTCGGGCGGGAGCGGCTCAGCCGATCCGCAGGGCAGGGAGGACCTCCGCGGCGAACAGCTCGGTGGCGCGAGCCGCGGTCTCGAGGTCCATCCCCGGATAGTGCAGGCGCACGACGAGGTGGAAGTCGGGCCGGTCTCCGAAGGCGGACACGAGTGGCCGGAGCGATCCAACGACCTCCTCGGGATTCCCGGCCGGGGTCCACCGGCGGAGCTCGTCCTCGTCGGCGACCGCCGGCTCGAGCGAGTCGTGTTCGGGGGTGTCGTGCCCGTTCGCCCACGCTTCGTACGCGCCGATCTGGTGGAGGACCCCCGGGCGGGCGATGTCCCAGGCGTCGTCACCACGGGACACGAACACGTTCTGGAGCAGGGCGAGCCCGAGCGCGTGGGGGTCTCGGCCGGCGTCGCGAGCGCCGTCCTCCGCGAGCCGGAGGGAGCGACGGACGTCCTCGACGCCCGCGTCGTCGGTGATGTAGCCGTCGCCGAGCCTCCCGGCCCTGCGCACGGCCCTCTCCGCGTAGCCCCCCAGGAAGATCCGCGGGCCCCCGGGCTGCGCGGCCGGAGGGGTCACCCGCACGCGGTCGTACCGGAAGGAGCGACCCTCGAACGAGAATCGGTGGCCGGTCCACGCACGCCGAAGGATCTCGGTGGTCTCGGTCGTGCGCTGCACGCGCTCGGCGCGTGGGACGCCGAGCATCCGGAACTCCTCCTCGCGCCAGCCGATGCCGAGCCCGAGGATGAGCCTGCCGCCCGAGATCTGATCCACGACCGCGGTGTCCTCGGCCAGACGGAGGGGATCGTGGAACGGGGTGAGCACGACCCCGGTGCCGAGCGCGATCCGCTCGGTCGCCGCCGCGAACGCGGCGAGCATCGGCAGGAGCGATGGGAGGTAGCCGTCGGACGCGCCGTGATGCTCGCTCACCCAGGCCGAGTCGAACCCGAGCGCCTCGGCGAGGCGGACGAGCTCGAGCATCTCCCGGTACTCGCGCTCGAACGTGCGGTCCGAGCCGGCCGGGATCTGCCCGGTGAACAGCCCGAGGCCGACCTGAACGGTCATCGGCCACACGCTAGCCCGATGGTGGTGCTCCCCTCAACCGCGCCGCATGATGGGGGCGTGGAGGTGCGACTCGACCCGTCGTCCCGCGTGCCGCTGTCGGCGCAGCTGCGGGATGCGGTGGCCGAGCGGATCGAGCGGGGCCATCTCCTGCCCGGCGAGCGGATGCCGCCGGTCCGAGAGCTCGCGGCCGAGCTCTCGCTGGCGGCGAACACCGTTGCGCGCGCCTACCGGGAGCTCGAGGCGGGAGGGTTGCTCGAGGGGAGGGGACGTCACGGCACGTTCGTGACCGAGCGGCTCCCGAGGCCGACCGACGCCGAGGCCCGACTCGCGGATGCGGCCGACGTCTTCGTACGGCGAGCCCGCCAGCTGGGGGCCGGACGCTCGGCTGCCGAGCGCGCCGTGCGGACGGCCCTCGAGCGCCGGCGCCCTTGACGGGATCCGCTCCGCCGCCGTAGGCTCGCGATCGAGCGATATGGGAATCGTTCTCATTCTCAGGAAGTGGCGGCCCGGACGGGGTCGGCTCCTCCACGTCGTGCTCGCGGCGGCGGTCCTCGGGTCCGTCGCCAGCGCCTGCCGCTCGGACACCGCCGGGTCGAACGACGGCCGGCTGCAGGTGGTCGCGAGCGCCTACCCGCTCGCCGAGGCGGCGGCCCGGGTCGGCGGCGATCTCGTGGACGTCCGGAACCTCACGCCGCCCGGAGTCGAACCACACGATCTCGAGCTCGCGCCGGACGACGTGGAGGCGCTGCTGTCCGCCGACCTCGTCCTGTACGTCGGCGCCGGGTTCCAGCCCGCGGTCGAGGATGCGGTCGGGGGGGCTTCGGGCACGGTCGTCGACGTGCTCGACCAGGCATCGACGCTCACGCTCTCGCAGGACGGCGCCGGCACCGGGGACGCCGTCGACCCACACCTGTGGCTGGATCCCAAGCGCTTCGGCGGCATCGTGGGGCTGATCGCCGACCGTCTCGTCGCGCTCGACCCCGCCGGCACGGCCGCCTTCCGCGCGAACGCCGCCGCGTACGAGGACGAGCTCTCGACGCTCGACGCCGGGTTCCGGGACGGACTCGCGTCCTGCTCGAGCCACCTCCTCGTCGTGAGCCACGCCGCCTTCGGGTATCTCGCCGACGCGTACGGGCTCACCCAGGTGCCGATCGCCGGGATCTCGCCGGAGGCCGAGCCGGATCCGTCCCGTCTCGCGGACCTGAAGGCGCTCGTCGAGCGCGAGCACGTGACCACGATCTTCACCGAGGAGCTCGCGTCGCCGAAGGTGGCGGAGACGCTCGCGTCGGAGGCGGGCGTGACGACGGCCGTCCTGAACCCGCTCGAGGGCCTCACGCAGGCCCAGCTCGACGCGGGGGCGGACTACGGCTCCGTCATGCGGCAGAACCTGGAGACGCTGCGAGGTGCCCTTGGCTGCTCCTGAGCGGACGGCCGTGCCCGGGCGCGCGCCCGGCGAGGTCCTGCTCGAGGCCGAGCACGTGACCTTCGGCTACGGCCGGACGCCGGTCGTCGAGGACGTCTCGCTCCGTCTGCACGCCGGGGAGTTCGTCGCGCTCGTGGGACCGAACGGTTCCGGGAAGTCCACGCTGCTCAAGGTGCTGCTCGGCTCGCTCGATCCCTCGGCGGGATCCGTTCGGCTGCTCGGCGAGTCGCCCCAGCGGGTCGACCGCGCGCGGGTCGGCTACGTGCCGCAGCGCCCGACGCTCGACTCCGAGGTGCCCGCGACGGTCGAGGAGATCGTGCTCGCCGGACGGCTCTCCCGGCGCGGCTGGTGGCGGCCGCTCCGGCGTGAGGACCGCGAGTTCGTCCTGCACGCGCTCGAGTCGGTGGGGCTCGGCGACATGCGGCGCACGCCGCTGAACGAGCTCTCGGGCGGGCAGCAGCAGCGAGCGTTCATCGCGCGGGCGTTCGCCACCGAGCCCGACCTGCTCCTGCTCGACGAGCCGATCGCCGGCGTGGACGCGGAGTCGCAGCGCCGATTCCGGGAGTCGCTCGCGCACCTGATCGCCGATCACGGCGCCGGGGTGCTGCTCGTCTCGCACGAGCTCTCCGCCGTGGCGCCGGACCTCGACCGCGTCGTGGTCCTGAAGCACCGCGTCCTCTTCGACGGTCCGCCCGCCGAGCTCGCGGCTGCCGGGGTGAGCCTCGGGATCCACCGCGAGGACCTGCCGCTCTGGCTCGAGGGCCTCCGCTGATGCCGTGGCCACTTCCGTACCCGTTCGAGCTCGCGTTCATGCAGCGTGCGCTCGTCGCCGGCGTCGTCGTGGGGGTGTTCGCCCCGATGATCGGCACCTTCGTCGTCCAGAAGCGGATGTCGCTCATCGGCGACGGGATCGGGCACCTCGCGTTCGCCGGCGTGGGGGCCGGGCTCTTGGCCGGGGGCGGCCTCGCGCTCGGCCTGTGGCCCGTGTGGGGCGCGCTCGCGTTCGCGGTGGCGGGTGCACTCGGGATCGAGTGGCTCCGCGCTCGGCGAGCCGCGTCCGGGGATCTGGCGCTCGCGCTGTTCTTCTACTCCGGGATCGCCGGCGGGGTCGTGCTGGCGGGGCTCGGCGGCGGGCTGAACTCGAGCATCCTCATCTACCTGTTCGGCCAGCCGCTCACCGTCAGCGGCGAGGAGATCGCGATCATCTGCGGGCTCGGCGCCGCGATCGTGATCACGATGCTGGTGCTGCGACGCGCCCTGTTCGCGATCGTCACGGACGAGGAGTGGGCGCGGGTCGCCGGGCTCCCCGTGAACGCACTGAACGCGGTACTCGCCGTCGCCGTCGCCGTGTCGGTCGTCGCGGCCATGCGGATCGTCGGCGTGCTGCTCATCGCGGCGATGATGGTGCTGCCGGTCGCGAGCGGGCAGACGCTGGCGCGTTCGTTCCGCGGGACGATGTGGTGGAGCGTCGTGATCGGTGTGCTCTCCGTGATCTTCGGGCTCGCGATCTCGAGGATCTGGGGGCTCGCGCCCGGCGGGACGATCGTGCTGCTCGCCGCCGCGTGCTTCGCGGTGCTGACGGTGTTCCGGCACGGCGCCGCCTTCCGGATCCGGGCCGGCGGGGACGCGGGATGAACTCGGACGTCCACGCGAGCATCGAGGACCGCCTGCGTGAGGCGGGCCAGCGCTACACGCCCAAGCGCCGCGAGCTGGTCGAGGCGCTCCGCCGCGCGGGGCGCCCCTCCGCGACACCGGACCTGGTGCGCGGCCGGCGCGGGATGCCGCAGAGCTCGGTGTACCGGAACCTCTCGGTCCTCGAGCACGTGGGCGCCGTCCGCCGGGTGATCACCGAGGAGGGGGTCGCGCGGTACGAGCTCGCCGAGGACCTCACGATCCACCACCACCACCTCGTCTGCCGCGTCTGCGGCGCCGTCGAGGACGTCACGATCCCCCCGAGCCTCGAGCGGGCGGTGGAGCGCGAGCTCGACGACGCGGCGGCCGAGGTCGGCTTCGAGGGCGTCGACCATCGCGTCGATCTGATCGGGACGTGCCGGAGCTGTCGGGAGCGCTACGGCGTGAGGTAGGGCCGGCTGGGGCGCGCGACGGCGACCGCGCTCGCGGCGTTCACGATCACCTCTCGCCCGATCGGGTAGATCGCGCCGGTCACCTCGATCCAGTCGTTCGGCTCGAACGCACCAGGGGTCACGTTCACGACGCGGACCTGCGCGATCGTCGCGTCGGCCACGCAACACGTGACGACGTACCGCGTGAGGAAGAGCTCGTCGGCCGGCGTGTCGTCGTACCGCGTCACGAAGCCCACGAAGTCCACGGTCTCGCCGGCGCGCGCGGCGAGGGCCGCCTCGCCCTCAGGCGTCGTCTGGCCAGCGGCGACGTCGACGAGCGTGAGCTCGCCCGAGGCGATGTCGGCCGCCGAGGTCGCGACGCCCGAGCTCGCGAAGCTCGAGCGCTTGCCCGCCGAGAACTGCCCGAGGGTCGCCGGCGGCAGCGCCATGATGAGGACGACCGGCGCGACGACCGCGCCCATGATCCAGGCCTCGCGACGGCGGACGGGCTCGCGCTGGGTAGTGCGCGCGGTGAGCAGGCGGCCCATCGCGGAGAGCGTGAGCAGGGTGGCGCCGACCGGGACCACCCACTGCGTCCGCGTCGACAGGTAGAAGTTCTCGCGTCCCGTGAGGAGCAGCCACCAGAACAGCACCGCCCACGCCCCGAGCACCGAGCCACCGGCGAGCCGGCTCGGGCTCCAGTGGCGGGTGGCCGCGGTGGCCGCGAGCGGGACCGGACCAGGGGGGACGAGCGCGTCGCTCACCCGGACATCACCTGCAGCCACATCGTCAAGACGAGCGTCGTCGCGAACGACGCGACCACGACGGTCCGCACGAACCCCTTGCGGAACGTTCCGGCGTAGAGCGTTCCGAGCTTCAGGTCGACCATCGGTCCGAAGACGAGGAACGCGAGCTGGGCGGCATGCCCGAACTGCACGAACGAGGCCGCGATGAACGCGTCGGACTCGGAGCACAGGGACAGGAGGGCGGCGAGCAGCATCATCGCGCCGAGCGAGATGACCGGCAGACCGGCCACCTTCGAGATCCACGACGCGGGCAGGAACGTCTGCACGAGGGCCGCGAACGTCGCGCCGAGCACGAGATACCGGCCCATGAACAGGAAGTCGCCGCCGAGGTGCAGGAAGAACCGGCGCCACCGGGGCTCGGGCCGCCCGAGTTCGACGGGGTGCGCGTGCGCGTCCTCCGGGTTCGGCTTGAGGAGCCCGTCCTTCGATACGGCGCCGACCGTCCACCCGACGACCACCGCGACGATCATGCCGAGGAGGAACCGGCCGCCCACCATCGTCCACATCCCCTCGCGCCCTCGGTACGCGACGTACGTCGAGGCGATCACGACCGGGTTCACGACCGGCGCCGCCAGCATGAACGTCACCGCCGCCGACGGCAGGAGACCCTTGGCGGCCAGACGCCGCGCGACCGGCACCGAGCCGCACTCGCAGATCGGCATCGCCACGCCGGCGAGGGCCGCGGCGGGCAGCTGGAGCGGCTTCGGGAGATCCGCCAAGCGCTCGAGGACCCTTCCCGGCACGAAGACCTCGATGATCGCCGAGGCGAACGCCCCGACGAGCACGAACGGCAGGGCCTGGATCAGGAGCGAGCCGAAGATGATGAACGCCGTCTGGATCCAGGCGAAGCGCTGGGGGTCGGCGAGCTGCAGGAGCACAGCGACCGCCACGAGGGCGCCGACGACCTCAGCGGCCGTCCTCCGCGTGGCGTCCCGGTCGGGACCCGGGGTGACGATCTGCTCCATCCGGTCCTTCGATCCTCCTGCTCGCGAGCTCAGCAGTACCTGGCGAACGACACCGCGAATCCCTGGAACGCGTCGGCGAACATGCTCTCACCCTCCGGCGTCTCGGCGGCCAGCAGCTGGTCGACGACGACCTGCCCGGTGATCGCCTGCGCGGTCAGCACGCCCTGGTCCAGGAACATGCCGCCCGGCACGGTCTCGGCGATCACGGGTCGAGCGCCGGGCACGACGTCTTCGACGCCGGAAGCGACCTCGCTCGAGGGCACCGCGAGCATGCGCGCCTCCCACGTCCCGGTCCCGACGACGATGACGTCCACGCTGCCGTGGGTCGCCGCCCGCGCCGAGACGACGATACGGCGCGTCCACCGGTCGAGCGACGCGACCCGTCCCTGCAGCGCGACCCCGAGCACGTCGGTCGCGCCGTCGGCCCCGTAGCCCTTCGTGAGGTCCCTCTGCACGGCGAGCGATGCCGACGCGGGGTCGCCGATCGTCTCGTCGACCGGGCCCTGGTCCGGATACCAGCCGCCTCCGACAAGCCCCCGATCCGAGGGCGCGGTGCCGACGAGCCCGACGAGCGTCCGCGGCTCGGTCTCGCGGAGGTCGTCGGCGAGCGTCGCGATGACGTGCACGGGGGCGTTCGGACCGAACGCCTCGGTCACCCTGCCCTGGTCGTTGCGGACGACCGTGCCCGTGATCCCGTGCTGCGACGGGAGCCCTCCCGTGCCGATCGTCGTCATCACGGCGGTCGGGTCGAGCGGGAGCGAGCCCGGCCGCGCGTCGAGCGTCCCGACCCCCTCGGCGTTGAGCGAGGAGAGGAACGGCCAGTCGTCCGGCGAGCTTTCGAGCTCGGCACTGCCGACGCCCTTCCACGCGACGAGCAGCACGAGCCTCGGCCGTGCGGGCGTGCGCGCGTCCGGCGGTCCGGCGACCCCGTCGATCAACGTGCCCGAGCGTACGTCGGGGAACGGCCGGTCGAGCGAGATGAGGTCGGCGACCGTCGGCGCGACGCGGTCGAGGGTGACGCCGTCCGGGATCGCCGCTCCGGGCTCGACCCGGGGGCCGGCGAAGACGAGAGGCACGCGGGTGTCGGTCGACGCGGTGGTGGCAGGCCAGGGGATCCGGAGGCCGGCGACGTCGGTGAACAAGGGGGTCCCGCGGGCGACGCCGAGAACGTCGGGGGACCGGCCCTCGCGGAACCCGTTCGCGATCTGCGTGCGCAGGTCCGCGGGGAGCGAGCAGAACGGGACCCTCGGCGACCCCGAGCTCGAGTCGTCGCACGCGTTCCCCACGCACAGGGCTCGGAGCACACCCGCCGGCGCCGCGACGGCGGCGAGCACGAGGAGCAGGACGAGGAGACGTCGCCCGGACACGACCTCACACGCTATCGCGCTTGTCCCGAGAACATCGGGTCTGTCCGGCGGCGATGCGCTGTTATCTTGTCGAGTCGCCCGCAGTCGGGTTTCCTATGCCTCCCGTGATCTCCACCCGCGTCCTCGCCCTCATCGCAGCCCTCGTCGTGCTCGCTTCGGCCTGTGCCGGCGACGGGACGGCGATCGCGACCGGCTCGCCGAGCGCGACCCCGAGCGCAGCGCCCTCGGTGAGCGGCACCTCGGCGAGCGGCGACCTGGCCGCGCTCGCGTGCTCGCTCCCGCACGAGTGGCTCCTTCGGACGTGGCGGGGGAACCGCGACGATCGCAGTGCCGAGCTCCAGATCCTGCCGATCGAGCCGAACTACGTGGGCTCGGGTCTGCCGCACGTCGGCCCGTGGGACTACGCGCAGGACATCCCGATGTTCTGGTACGGCCCCGGCCACGTCGCGGCCAACGGCGAGGTCGACCGGCCGGTGACGCTGGCCGGCATCGCGCCGACCTCGGGCGAGCTGCTCCACTTCCCGTTCCGGGCGCCCGACGGCTCTCCGATGGTCGAGGTGCCGGCCGTGGGTGAGACACCGCCGAAGCTCCTCGTGACGATGGTGTGGGACGCGGGCGGCATGAACGTGCTCGACCGGTGGCCCCACGATTGGCCGTACCTGCGCTCGCTGATCTCCAAGGGCACGTGGTTCACCCACGCGACGGTCGGATCCTCGCCCACGAGCACCGCGCAGACCCACGCCACGATCGGCACGGGGGCGTTCCCCGACCACAGCGGCATCGTCGCTCACCGGCTGCGGATCGGCGGCGAGCTCACGACCCCGTGGAAGTACGGGCCTGCGTACCTCATCAAGCCCACGCTCGCCGATCTCTACGACCTCGCCGGCGGGAACGAGCCCGTCGTCGGCGAGCTCGGGACCGTGTCGATCCACCTCGGGATGCTCGGACACGGCGCGATGTGGGGCGGCGGCGACAAGGACATCGCGGCGATCCGGGAGGTTGTGGGGGCGGACACCCTCGGCGAGGAGGGCTTCAACTGGAACCTCACGCCGGTCCTCGAGCCCTACTACCGGTTCCCGACCTACCTGAACCACGTGCCCGGCTTCGACCAGGACGTGCGGACGATGGACGCGGCGGACGGCCAGCTCGACGGGCACTGGCGCACGAACGCGATCGACCAGCTGCTCGCGGGGTTCGACACGCCGGCTCGGGTGCCCTACCAGACGCGGGTGCTCGAGACGATGATCCAGCGCGAGGGCTTCGGCGCGGACGACGTCCCGGACCTGCTGTACGTGAACTACAAGATGATCGACTACATCAGCCACGTCTGGACGGTGAACAGCCCCGAGATGCAGGACGCGGTGCGCGCGCAGGACGAGTCGCTGCGCGAGTTCGTCCGGTTCCTGAACGAGCAGGTGGGCAAGGGACAGTGGGCGATGGTGCTCACCGCCGACCACGGCTCGATCCCGGACCCCAAGGTCTCGGGCGCGTTCGCGATCCCGTCCACGCCGCTCGTGAACGGGATCGACACCACGTTCGACACGGACGGTGACCAGACGAAGATCGTCGAGCTCGTCCAGCCGACCCAGATCTTCCTGAACCTGGACGAGCTCCACCAGAACGGGTACACGGTCGACGACGTCGCCGAGTGGATCATGGGGCTCACGAAGGGCGACGTCTCGGCGACGACGTTGCCCCCCGACCAGGCCGACGACCCGATCTTCCAGGCGGCGTTCCCCTCCAGCATCATGAAGGACCTGCCCTGCCTGCCCGAGGCTCGGGCGTGAGGCGCCGGCTCGCGGGGACCGCGGCCGTCCTCGCGCTCGCCCTCCTCGCGGGCGCCTGCACCTCGACCTCGGCCGGATCCGGCCCGAGCGGCCCGAGCGGGCCGGGCACCGTGAGCCAGAGCGTCGAGCCGCCCCCCGCGGCGCCGGGCGCGCTCGCGAAGGCGGCGTGCGCGATGCCGCACGACCAGCTCCTGCGCGTCTGGCGGGGGACCTACCCCGAGCGCTCGGGACAGATCCTGCTCGTCCCGCAGGAGCCGAACTTCCTCGGCTCGAACTTCCCGCACTCGGGGCCGTGGGACTACCTGCAGGACGTACCGCTGCTCTGGTACGGCCCGGGCGTGATCCCCGCCCTCGGCGAGGTCGACCGTCCGGTCACGATCGCCGACATCGCCCCGACGCAGGCCAAGCTCCTGGGCTACGACTTCCCGCCGGTGGATGGGAAGGCGCTCGCGGAGATCGCCGCCCCGACCACGCCGCCGAAGCTCATCGTCACGCTCGTGTGGGACGCGGGCGGGACGAGCGTGTTGAACGCGTTCCCGAACGACTGGCCGAACCTCAAGGCGCTCATCCCGAAGGGCGTCTACTACGGCAAGGCCGAGGTCGGGTCCTCGCCCTCGATCACGCCGGCCACTCACGCGACGATCGGCACCGGCGAGTACCCGATGCACACCGGCCAGACCGACGCCGAGTTCTTCCTGGGCGGTGACCTCGTCCGCGCGGGGCAGCTCGGGCCGGTGCTGATGATGGAGCCAACGCTCGGCGACCTCTACGACCGGGCGATGGGCAACGCGCCCCTCGTCGGCAACCTGTCGAGCGTGACCTGGCACCTCAACATGTCGAGCCACGGCGCCCTGTGGGGCGGCGGGGACAAGGACATCGCGGTGCTGCGGACCCCGACGGCGGCCGACAACGAGGGCGCCGAGGGCACGACCTGGAACCTCCAGGGCAAGAACCAGCCCTTCTTCACGTTCCCCGCCTACGTGAACGACCTGCCGCCGCTGTCCTCGTACACCGACGCGATCGACCGAGAGGACGGCGCCCTGGACGGCAAGTGGCGCGACAACTCGATCGCGCAGTACGAGAACGGGTGGGCGACGCCGGCGCGGATCCCGTACCAGGAGCGGATGGTCGAGGAGGTCATCACGCGCGAGGGCTTCGGCGCGGACGACGTCCCCGATCTCCTGTTCACGAACTCGAAGGCGATCGACCACATCAGCCACATCTGGAGCGTGAACAGTCCCGAGATGCAGGACACGCTCCGGTGGCAGGACGCGGCGCTCGGCGACTTCGTGGACTTCCTCGACCGGCAGGTCGGGTCGGGCAACTACGTGCTCGTGCTCACCGCCGACCACGGCGCGCAGTTCGACCCGAAGGTCTCGGGGGCCTTCCAGGTGACGCCGGGGCAGCTCCAGCAAGATCTCGAGGCCGCGTTCCCCTCGGCGACCTCCGATCCCGTCTTCGTCGCCGTCCGCACGAGCCAGATCTACCTGAACGAGGATGCGATGCGCGCGAGCGGGTACACGGTCGATCAGATCTCCCAGTTCCTGCTCGAGTACACGAAGGGCCAGGGCGCGCCCGGCGGCCCGAGCACCGTCCCCGAGGCCGAGCGCGACGACCGGTTCTTCTCGGCCGTGATCCCGACGGCGATGCTGCCCGACCTGAAGTGCCTGCCCGAGGCGCGCGCGTGACGCGACGCGGTTCCGCCTCCCTCTTGATCGTGCTCGCGCTCCTGGCCGGAGCCTGCACGTCCGCCGGCGCCGGAAAGCCGAGCGGGTCGACCGGAACGCCGAGCGGCGCGACCCCGCCGCCGCCCCCCGTCGAGGCGAGCGCGCGGGCGCTCGCGCAGACGGCCTGCGCGAACACGTCTCACGTGGCGCTGCTCCGGACCTGGCGCGGGATGCGGCTCGACCGCAGCGGCGACATCCAGATCATCCCGAAGGACCCCAACTTCGTGAACGGCGGACTCACGCACGCCACGCCGTTCGACTACACCCAGGACGTGCCCCTCCTCTTGTACGGCCCCGGATACGTGCGGCCCGGCACGTACGACCAGCCCATCACGCTCGCCGACGTCGCGCCGACGCTCGGCGCGATGGTGAAGTTCCCCTTCGACACCGTCGACGGTCACGCGCAGACGCAGGCGCTCCTGCCCGCGACGCAACGCGGCCTCCCACGCCTGGTCGTCGCGATCGTGTGGGACTCGGCGGGGACCGACGTGCTCGACCGATGGCCGAACGACTGGCCGTACCTGGCCTCGCTCCGGTCGAAGGGCGCCTGGTTCACGCACGTCACGGTCGGTGCGTCGCCCTCGAACACGCCGGTGGGGCACTCGATCATCGGGACCGGGACGTTCCCGAACCACAACGGCTTCGTGGACGAGTACATCCGCATCAACGGCCGTCTCCAGAAGCCGAACGAGAACGGCCCCGGCTTCCTCCTGGACCCCACGCTCGCGGACCTCTACGACCGCGCGATGGGCAACGAGCCGAAGGTAGGAGGGATCGCGACGCTCGCGGCCCACATCATGATGATGAGCCACGGCTCGCAGTGGGGGGGCGGCGACAAGGACATCGCGATCACCCGCGAGAAGGAGTTCGGCGCGACCGCCGGCGCGGAGAGCGTGAGCTGGAACCTCACGACGGACATGAAGCCGTTCTACGACCTGCCCTCCTACGTGAACGACCTGCCCCCACTGTCCGAGTACGTGGATGCTCTCGATCGCGCCGACGGCGCGCTCGACGGCAAGTGGAGGAGCAACGACATCGCGCAGCTCGCGAACGGGTTCGACACGCCGGCCCGCACACCGTTCCAGGAGACCCTTATCGAGACCGTCATCCAGCGCGAGGGCTTCGGCGCCGACGACGTCCCCGACCTGCTGTTCCTGAACTACAAGGCGATCGACACGATCGGCCACCTCTTCAGCGCCGACGGCATCGAGATGTCGGACGCGGTGAAGACGCAGGACGAGACCCTCAAGCAGCTCGTCGACTTCCTGAACGCGACCGTCGGGAAGGGGAAGTGGGTCATGGCGGTCACCGCCGACCACGGAACGCAGCGCGATCCCGACACCTCGGGCGCGTTCATGATCGACATCAACAAGCTCGAGAGCGGACTCGAGCACACCTTCGACGGGGACGGCGACGGCGTCCCGCTCGTCGAGAAGGTCCGCCCGACCGAGATCTGGCTCAACCGCGCCGAGCTCGCCGACAACGGCTACACGCTCGCGCAGGTCTCGCAGTGGCTCCTGGACCTCACGCAGCAGGACACGTACAAGAACCAGAACCTGCCCCTGCCGGGCCACGAGGGCGACACGGTGTTCGCCGCGGCCTTGCCGTCGTCTATCCTTTCGAGGCTCCCGTGCCTCCCCGAGGCGCGCGCGAGCCAGAGCTGACCCAGGGGGGCAGGCAGATGGCGCTCACGAAGGACCGGACCGGCGACGCCGTTCGCGTGCCCGAGGCGCGCGCGCGACTGCTCGGCAGGCCCGTGTTCCTCCTCCTGGCGATGGCCCTGCTGCTCGTCGCGTTCGGATGGACGTTCCTGCAGGACCCGTCGATCAGCGCCCCGACGCGCGACCCCGCCTGGTACACGTGGCGCTCGAACCTGATGATGCACGACAGCCCCGGCCTCATCGCCGGCGACTGGGGTCCGTTCCACATGTTCGGCGGCGGCTACCGCGTCGCCGTCCCCCTCTACGGCTCGATCCTGCAGCGCGTCGCCCACATCGACCTGTACACGTTCAGCGCGTTCATGATGATCGGCATCCCGGTGCTGACCGGACTCGCGCTCGGTGTGTTCGTGACGCGCGAGCGCAAGGACCCCCTCCTCTTCCTCGTCACGATGCTCGCGACGGCGGCGCTGTTCATGACGACGCCGTACGTCGGCTACCTCGACAACATCACGGTCCTCTTCGTGCTGTCGCTGATCCTGGCGTTCTACGTGCCGGGACGCGAGCACTGGGGTGCGCGCATCGCGCTATTCGTTCTCGGGATCGTCGCGGCGTACGTCCACCCGACGACGTGCGTGATCTTCGGGATGTCGCTGATGGCGGCCTTCGTCCTGCACGTCGTCACCAGCCGGTTCCGGTTCGGCACCGCCCTCGACCGCGACGGCCCGAGCCTGATGTCGATCGGGTTCGGCATGATCTTCGGGCTCGCGACGTGGCTGGTCTCGCCGTGGGGCGTGAAGGGCTCGCTCGCCGACGCCGCGCTCCCGCCGCCCTACACGCAGGAAGTGTTCCAGAAGCGTCTCGGCGGCTGGGTGGACTCGCTCCAGCCGATGATCACGGTCCCCCTGATCCTCCTCGCGATCGGGTGGGTGATCTATCGGTCCCGGAAGGATCGGGCGCCGGCCGACACGGCCGGCACGCTCTCGGTGATGTGGCTGATCCCGCTGCTCGGCACGCTGGGGTGGATCGCGGGCGCGGCGTACCCGTACTACCGGTTCATGAACGCGACCGCTGCGATCATGGCGCTGCTCGGGATCGGGGCGTGGGTCGCGATCTCGTGGCTCCTGAAGCGGCAGGGCGCAACGAGGCTCGTCGCGTGGGTCGGCGTCCTCGCGATCGTCGGCTCGCTCGGCTTCATCTGGGTGAAGGGTCGCGAGGCCGCGCAGTGGGCCGACCAGGACAACCAGTGGATCGACCAGCCGACGCGGACGGCGCTGGCGGCCGCCCGCGCGATCGTCGAGCACCAGCCCGAGGGCGAGCCGATCGTCTTCGTCGTGAACTTCGGCGACACGTACCAGTCCTACGGCTGGGCGAAGACCTTCACGAACGTCTCGAGGACGGGACTGCCCGGGGATGCGGTGAAGCGCTCGATGACCTACTTCGGCGACGTGAACGACCTGCTCGCCGGGCAGCCGACCCAGCTCACCGACGACACGTACAACAAGATGGCCCGCGGCTTCTTCCGCGAGGTCGAGGCCCTCCGGCAGGAGTACCCGCAGCCGCCGATCGTCTTCCTCGTCCGGCAGTTCAACGAGGGGACGGCGAACGCGGACCTCCTCGATTCGGGAAGTCCGGTCCTGGTGCCGCTCGGCGCCGACATCGCGGTCGTGACGGGGACCGGGTTCGCGACGCCCTCGCCCGAGGCCGTCTCGGCCGCGAAGGCCGCCGAGTCTGAGGTCGCCACCTTCTACCTGCAACATCCCAGCGTCTTCGACCACTCCGTGCACACGCTCTGGGTGATCGTGGCGCTCGCCCTGCTCCTCGTCGTGCCCGGTCTGCTCTCGGCGCGGTTCTTCGGCATCCAGGGCACGTGGGAGAAGATCGCGCTCGTCCCCGGGATGTCGATCGCGCTCACGGTGTTCTCGGGTGTGATCGTCGTCGCGGTCACGCGAGCGCCGTTCGGCGCCGTCCACGGATGGGCGACGCTCGCGCTCGCGACGGCGATCGGCGGCGGGCTCGCGCTCGGGCGCTCGAGGGTGCTCGGCCTCCTCGGCGGGTTCGGACGGTTCTTCAACGGGATGTTCTCGGTCTTCCACAACCCGGACTTCTCGGCCCTGATGGGCGTGCAGTTCCTCGCGATGGCCGCCGACGGCGTGATCCGTGGCTCGATCGCGAAGTCGATCGCCTTCGGCGGGACCGAGGGCTTCGACGTCACCACCGTCCCGAGCGCGGACTACCTGCTGAAGGTCGTCCTCGCTCTCTACATCCCGTACACGTTCATCAGCCCGTTCATCGGGGTCTTCATCGACCGGTTCGAGCGCCGCCGCGTGCTCTCGGCCTCGAACGTCGCGACGGCCGTGGTCGTGACCTTGGTCGCGGCGGGAGCGCTGCTGCCGCTCGGCGACTCGACCTCCGAGGGCAAGGTCGGTGTCACGATCGCGCTGATCATCGGCATGCTCGTGATGCAGGCGTGCGTCCGCATCGTGCTCGCCGTGAAGTCGGCCGCGATGCCCGACGTGCTGTCGGGCAAGGACCTACTGCAGGGCAACGGCCTCTCGCAGGCCGGCGGGGCCCTCTTCCAGGTGCTCGGCGCCGGCGTCGCCTTCGGGTTCGGGGCGTTCCTGCCGGCGTGGCTCGTGGTGATCGGCGGCGCCGGCGTGCTGATCGCAGCGGCGTTCGTCGCCCGGCGGATCCACCGCATGGAGCAGCGGGCCCACGAGATGACCTTCGGCCAGGAGGCGAAGCGGATCGTGCACGACATCCGTGCCGGGCTGAAGGAGGTCGCGGCGCGACCGG
This sequence comes from Solirubrobacterales bacterium, assembly GCA_050259555.1. Lineage (GTDB taxonomy): Bacteria > Actinomycetota > UBA4738 > UBA4738 > HRBIN12 > HRBIN12. Next base: position 2,658 of record JBLNAW010000069.1, on the reverse strand, counting down.
CGGGGGCGCTCGGACTCGCCTCGTTCCAGATGATCCGCTACCAGTTCTGGGGCTTCACCCTGTTCGTCTTCGCGCTGTACGCGAAGAACCTCGTCGAGGGCGGGAAGGCCGACACCCTCGCGCTCGGGCTCGTCGGCGGCCTCGGGTTCGTCGGCGGTGCGCTCGGCATGGTGCTCGCGCAGAAGTGGAAGGACGGGGTCGCGCCGGTCCGGCTGCTGCTCGGCTCGATGGCGCTGCTCGGCGCGGGGACGGTCGCGTTCGGGTGGCTCGTCTCGCTCGCAGGGTTCGCCGGCCTGCTGTTCAGCGGGTTCTTCTCGTTCTTCGTCGCGAAGATCTCGGCCGACACGATCATGCAGCAGGCGATGCCCGACGACTTCCGCGGTCGCGCGTTCGCGCTGTTCGACATCGCGTACAACCTCGGCTTCATCGTGCCCGCGCTCCTGCTCTCGTTCGTGTGGATCGAGGATGACCCGGCGCGTGTTCGGGTGATCCTGCTGGCCTCCGGCGTCGTGTTCCTGCTGCTCGCCGTCCTCGTCGGCCGGTGGGCCCGGCGGATCCGAGATCAGTTCGCGCCGCAGGACGACGTGGTCGACACCTCGGCGTGACGGCCGGACATGCCGCAGGTCACGACCGAGGACGCGACGCTCTTCGTGGAGGTGGACGGCGCGGGTGAGCCCGTCACCGTCGTCGCGCACGGCCTCACGAACAACCGCAACGAGCTCGCGGCGCTGACCCCGCTCGTGCCCGGCACGAAGGTGCGGTTCGACTTCCGCGGACATGGTCGCTCGAGCGCGCCCGAGACCGGGTACGCGTTCGCCGACTTCGCGCGCGATCTCGACGCCGTCGCGAGCGCGTATCACGCGACGCGCGCGATCGGCACCTCGCTCGGGGCAGGCGCGATCGCGAGCATCCTGTCCCGCGACCCCGACCGGTTCGAGCGGACGGTGTGGCTCCTGCCTGCCGCGCTCGACCGGCCGTTCCCGTTCGTGGAGCGCTACGACGAGATCGCCGCCGAGCTCGAGGGCAGGACCCCGCAGGAGGCGCTCGAGGCGATCCTGTCGGACCCCGAGCGCGCGGCGCAGTACGTGCAGATGCCTTGGAAGCTCGAGCTCGACCGGCTCATGTGGGACCACGAGCATCCCGACGGCGTCGCTCGCGCGATCCACGGCGCGATCCGCGATTGGCCGGTTCCCGACCGCGAGCTCCTCCGGAAGGTAACGCGGCCGGTCCTGCTGATCTGCATCGGCGGCGACGAGATCCACCCGCTCGAGCTCGGCCGGGTGCTCCACGACCTCCTGCCGAGCAGCGAGCTCCTGGAGTACGCGGACGAGACCGCCCTCTTCCAGGCCCTCCCCGAGGTCGTGCAGCGGGTGAGCGCGTTCCTCACCGCGGGATGAACCTCGGCTCGGCCGTGGTTGTGAGGGGCACATGAGCGACCTCGAGGACTTCCGCCGGGCCAAGGACGACTTCTTCTCCGGCCACCCGCAGTCGCCGCTCACCGACGAGCAGCGCGGCCGCTTCGCCGGGCTCGCCTACTTCCCGGAGGAGCCGTCCCTCGCGATCGAGGCGCCGCTCGAGACCGAGGGCGTCGACCGCGACGAGGCCGTCGTGATGCAGACCACCACCGGCGGCGAGCAGGTCTACCACCGGGCCGGCCGCGTGCGCTTCTCGGTGGACGGGCAGGAGGCGGCCCTCACCCTGTTCGAGAGCGACCTGCAGCACGAGCTGTTCGTGCCGTTCCGCGACGCGACGAGCGGCACGGAGACCTACGGTGCCGGGCGCTACCTCGAGGTCGAGCCGCCGGACGTGGACGGACGTGTGGTCGTCGACTTCAACCTCGCCTACAACCCGTACTGCGCGTACAACCCGCAGTGGTCGTGTCCGATCCCGCCCGGCGAGAACTGGCTCGCCGTGCCGATCCGCGCCGGCGAGGAGGCCTTCCCCGACGCCGGGTAGGCTCTCGGCCATGACCGAGGAGCTCTGCGCGACCGACGCATACCTCCGGTCGTGCGACGCGACCGTCATCGCGCTCTCTGAGGAGGGCGTCGTCTTGGATCGCACGGTTTTCTACGCCCGCGGCGGCGGCCAGCCCGGCGACACGGGGGTCCTGCGGTGGGACGGCGGGCAGGCTCGCGTCGCCGACACCGTGAAGCAGGCCGGCGAGGTCCTCCACGCGCTCGAGGGCTCGGCGCCGGCCGTCGGCACCCGGGTGACCGCCGAGATCGACTGGGAGCGCCGCTACACGCTGATGCGCACGCACACCGCGCTGCACGCGCTCTCGGGCATCGTGTTCCGCGACTACGGCGCGAAGGTGACCGGCGGGAACATGGAGCCGGGCGTCGCGCGGATGGACTTCGAGCTCGAGGCGATCAGCCAGGAGTTCGGCCGCGAGGTCGAGGAGAAGCTGAACGAGGGGCTCGCGCAGGACCATCCGGTGCACGTGAGCTTCCTGCCGCGCGCCGAGGCGCTCGCCGACCCCGACCTGATCCGCACCAAGGTGAACCTGATCCCCGAGCACGTGGACCCGATCCGCGTGATCGACCTCGAGGGCCTCGACAAGCAGGCCGACGGCGGGACGCACGTGCGCTCGACCGCCGAGGTCGGCCGCGTGCGCGTCGCGAAGACCGAGAGCAAGGGCAAGGGCTTCAAGCGCATGCG
>JBLNAW010000068.1:0-2587 GCA_050259555.1 Solirubrobacterales bacterium | reverse complement strand
GAGACGTTCGTCGACCGGCTCGGGGTTGGGCTCGATCTCATCCGCGGCAACCCGGCCGCGCTCGTCCCGGTGGTCGGTCTGCCGCTCGCGCTCCTCGCCGTGCTCCGGCCGCCCGCATCGGCGCGGAGCACGTTCGAGCGGTGGCCGGTGTGGCGCGACGCCGTACTCGTCTCGCTCCTCGCCGGCGTCGTCGCGTACTTCGCGAACGACACCCGGCCGGCGGCCGCGGGGCTCGCGTTCGGTCTCGGGCTCGGCGGGATGCTCGGTGTGTCGCTGCTCGCCGGACCAGGGAAGATGGATGGATCGTGAGCACCGAGCCCGTCCCTCCCCGCCCCGACGCCATGCACCCGGTCTCCGAGGTGCCCGTCTCCCTCGAGACGCCGAGGCACAAGCTCGCGGCGAGGCCGAAGGCGACCTGGCGACCTTGGCAGGCGCTCGCCGTCTACCTGGGAGCGTTCCTGGCCGGCGGCATCGCGGCGCTGCCGGTGCTGCAGCTGATGGGAAACGACGACTTCGGCGCGATCGTCTCGACGGTCGTGGCCGCCGCCGTGATCCTCGGCGTGCTCGTGTTCTGGCTCCAGCGCGGACATCCTGGCTGGGTGGACGTGCTCGGTGTTCCGAAGGACTGGGTGGCCGAGGTTCGCGCCGGCGTGGTGTTCGGTATCGGCCTCTACCCGGCCGTCGTCTTCGTCGTGGGACTCGTGCTGGTCGTCGTGTTCCGAGTGCTCTCGGGGCACTCGGTCCAGGCGCCCGAGCAGATCTCGCAGCACCTCCCGGTCGCTGGCACCATCGTCACGATCGTCTACGCGATCGCGCTCGCACCGCTCGGCGAGGAGCTGTTCTTCCGCGGGGTCCTGTTCCGAGCGATCCGCGATCGGTACGGGTTCCCGGCCGGCGCGCTCGGCTCGGCCGTCGCGTTCGGGTCGATCCACTACATCCCGGGTCCTGCCCTCGACAGCCTGCTGCTGATGACGGTGATGGTCTTCACCGGGCTCGGACTCGCCTACATCTACGAGCGGCGAGGGTCGATCGTGGCGCCGATCGCCGCACACGTGACCTTCAACGCGATCGGGCTGGCGTTGATCTACGGGCTCCGATGAGCCGAGGGGGCGAGTGAGTCGTGGCCGTGTTCCCGAGCGACGAGTGGCTCCGCATCTACCGGGAGCGCATCAACGACTCGCCCGAGTACCGGGAGGCGGCGCTCACGTGGGAGGGTGAGATCGCCTTCGTGTTCGAGGCCGAGCCGAACAAGGGCGTGCCCGAGGACCTGTGGGCGTGGATGGACCTGTGGCACGGGGAGTGCCGGGACGCCCACATGGTCGACCCGGACGGCGACTCGGCCGCGCCGTACGTGATCCGCGCGCCGTACACGCGATGGAAGGACGTGTTGCACGGCGACCTCGATCCGGTCAAGGGCATGATGCAAGGCAAGCTGAAGCTCCAGGGCGACCTGCCGACGATCATCCGCTACGTGCGGGCGGCGAACGAGCTCGTGCACCTCACGATGACGGTGCCCACCGAGTTCCTCGACGAGGCGCACGCACGGTAGGCTGAGCGACCGGTAGCCGAGAGGGGGACGCGTGCGCGCGGTCGTCTATCGGGACGTCGGCTCGGTCGTGGTGGCCGATGTCCCCGACCCGGTGCTCCTGGAGCCCGACGACGCCGTCATCCGGGTGAGCCTCTCGGCGATCTGCGGCTCGGACCTGCACTACTTCCACGGCAAGGCCCCGCTCGATCCGGGGGAGGGTATCGGGCACGAGGCGGTCGGCGTGGTCGAAGCGATCGGCCCGGCGGTCGAGCGATCCGCCGTGGGCGATCGGGTCGTCGTGTCCTTCGTGATCTCGTGCGGGCGATGCTGGTTCTGCCGTGCCGGTCAGACGCAGCTCTGCGAGGACTTCAAGTACGTCGGCGCCGGGATCTTCGGCGGCGACCTCGGGGGTGCGCAGGCGGAGCTGCTCCGCGTCCCGCACGCCGACGTGAATCTGCTTCCCATCCCCGACGACATGCGCGACGAGGACGCGCTGTTCCTCGGCGACGTCCTCACGACCGGGGTGTACGCGGCCGAGGTCGGCGCGGTCGCGCCGGGCGACACGGTCGCGGTCGTCGGCGCCGGGCCGGTGGGGTTCTTCGCGATCCAGGCCGCGCTCGCCCGAGGCGCGGAGCGCGTCCTCGCGCTCGACCTGCTGCCGGAGCGGCTCGCGCTCGCCGAGCGTGCCGGCGCCGAGCCCGTCGACGTCGGCGCCCGGCACCCGCAGATGGCCGTCGCCGAGCGGACGGACGACCGCGGCGCCGATGTCGTGATCGAAGCGGTCGGCCACCCCTCGGCGTTCGAGACGGCGATCGACGTCGTCCGCCGCGGCGGGCGCGTCGCCGTCGTCGGGATGTACACGAGCGAGACGGTGGAGGTCCCGATGGGTATCTACTGGGCCCGAGCGCTCGACGTCCGGTTCGCCGGGATCTGCCCCGTCCACGTCTGGTGGGAGCGCGCGCTCGAGCACGTCCTCTCCGGAAGGATCGATCCGTCGCCGATCGTCTCGCATCGGCTCCCGCTCGAGGATGCCGCGCTCGGCTACGAGTTGTTCGACAC
>JBLNAW010000067.1:0-4944 GCA_050259555.1 Solirubrobacterales bacterium | reverse complement strand
TCGTTCTGCGTGACGATGCGCTTGTGGAGCTCATCCTCCATCCGAAGCAGCTTCTCGGTCTCCTCCTCGGTGAGCTTGAAGACGGGGATGCCGGTCCATAGCGACAGGACCTCGGCGATCTCCTCCTCGTCCACCTCGGACAGGATGTCCATCTCGCCGGACTTCCACTCCTGCTCGCGGCGCTGGCGCTCCTCGATGAGCTGACGCTCCTCGTCGCGCAGGGCGGCCGCCTTCTCGAAGTCCTGCGCGTCGATCGCGGACTCCTTCTTCAGGCGCACCTCGGCGATCTTCTCGTCGACCTCGCGGACGTCAGGCGGCGCGGTCATGCGGCGGATGCGCATGCGGCTGCCCGCCTCGTCGATGAGGTCGATCGCCTTGTCCGGGAGGAACCGGTCGCTGATGTAGCGGTCGGCGAGGTTCGCCGCCGCCACGAGCGCGTCGTCGGTGAAGCTCACGCGATGGTGGGCCTCGTACCGGTCGCGGAGGCCCTTCAGGATCTCGATGGTGTGGGCGACGGACGGCTCCTCGACGCTGATCGGCTGGAACCGACGCTCGAGGGCCGCGTCCTTCTCGAGGTGCTTGCGGTACTCGTCCCGCGTCGTGGCGCCGATCGTCTGGAGCTCGCCGCGCGCGAGCATCGGCTTGAGGATGCTGGCCGCGTCGATCGCGCCCTCGGCCGCACCGGCACCGACGAGCGTGTGCAGCTCGTCGATGAACAGGACGATGTCGCCCCGCGTGCGGATCTCCTTGAGGACCTTCTTCAGGCGCTCCTCGAAGTCGCCACGGTAGCGCGAACCGGCGACGAGGGCGCCGAGGTCCAGCGTGTAGATCTGTTTGCCCTTCAGCGTCTCGGGCACCTCGCCCTTCACGATGTCCTGCGCGAGCCCCTCGACGATCGCCGTCTTGCCGACGCCGGGCTCGCCGATCAGCACGGGGTTGTTCTTCGTACGGCGGGACAGCACCTGCATGACCCGCTCGATCTCCTTCTCGCGCCCGATCACCGGGTCGAGCTTCTGCTCGCGCGCGAGGGTGGTCAGGTTGCGGCCGAACTGGTCCAGGACCATCGAGCCCTGGCCCTGCTGCCCGCCCTGCTCGGGCGAGGCCGGCTCACCCTTGCCGCCGGTGTAGCCCGAGAGCAGCTGGATGACCGTCTGGCGGACCCGGTTGAGGTCCGCGCCGAGCTTCTGGAGGACCTGGGCGGCGACGCCCTCGCCCTCACGGATGAGTCCGAGCAGGATGTGCTCGGTGCCGATGTAGTTGTGTCCGAGCTGCAGCGCCTCCCGCAGCGAGAGCTCGAGGACCTTCTTCGCGCGGGGCGTGAACGGGATGTGACCCGTGGGGGCCGCCTGGCCCTGGCCGATGATCTCCTCGACCTGCTGCCGCACGGCCTCCAGGGAGATGTTCATCGACTCGAGCGCCTTTGCGGCCACGCCCTCGCCCTCGTGGATCAGGCCGAGGAGGATGTGCTCGGTCCCGATGTAGTTGTGGTTGAGCATCCTCGCCTCTTCCTGGGCGAGGACCACGACCCGTCTGGCTCGGTCGGTGAATCGCTCGAACATGTCGCTCCCCCGGGGCGAACGGGCCCCTTCCGTTATCGAACCGCCTCGAGGATCAACGGACCACGTCCTCCCCTCGAGGCACATTCGGGCGCCCGCGGGCGCACCCGCGCGCCCCCGAAGCGCCCCACGTCGGCCAGTATACCCCGGGCCTCCGATGCGACGGTTACCGGCGCGTGTCCTCGTTCATCCCAACGTCGCGGTGCCTGCAAGGTTCTTCGGACGAAGCCGCCTCGGGGATGAGCCCTACGCCGGAATCCCGCATCTGGCCCGAATGGACCACACGAGTTTCCCCCGGATGGGGCGTTGTCCGAAAGCGCGAGGCTCGGCGAAGATGAGAACGCTTCCTCATGACCGTGTCCTTCCCCCCGAGCACCTTCCCCTTGAGGAGAGGATGACGTTGCGGGTGCTGGTCGTCGACGACCATCCGGCCTTCCGGCGGGCGCTCACGTCCGCCCTGAACATGGTGGACAACATCGAGGTGGCCGGGGAGGCCGAGGGTGGGGTCCACGCGACCGAGCAGGCGGCCGTGGTCGAGCCCGATCTCGTGATCATGGACCTGTCGATGCCGGACATCTCCGGGATCGACGCGATGAAGGCCATCCACCGCCGCCAGCCGGACCTTCCCGTCGTCTTCCTCACGGCTCACGCCGACCCCGGCGTGGAGAAGGAAGCCCGCAGCGCCGGCGCCTCGGGGTTCCTCGCGAAGGGCTCGGCGCTCGAGGATCTCGTCGTGGTGCTGAAGGAGGCCGCGGCGAACGATTGATCCGGTCCGGGGATCAGCCCTCGGGGCGGCGGTGCGGGAACAAGATCAGATCTCGGATCGTCGCCGCGTCGGTGAGGACGATGAGCAGCCGATCGATGCCGATGCCGATGCCGCCGGCCGGAGGCATGCCGTGCTCGAGCGCGCGCAAGAAGTCCTCGTCGAGTGGATGCGCCTCCTCGTCGCCGGCCACCCTCGCCTGCGCCTGAGCTTGGAACTTGGCCCGCTGTTCCACGGGATCGGTGAGCTCGGAGAACGCCGTCGCAAGCTCGATGCCACCGATCACGAGGTCGAAATGCTCCGTCAGGCCCGGGTGGTCGCGGTGAGGGCGAGCGAGGGGCGAGACCTCGCGCGGGAAGTCGCATACGAACGTCGGCTCGAACAGGGTGCCCTCCACCAGCTTCTCGAAGAGCTCTTGGACGATCTTGCCGGCTCCCCACGCCGGGTCGACGTACACGTCGTGTCGGTCCGCGAGTGACCCGAGATCGGTGCGCTCGAGGGTGACCTCCTCCCCGACGGCCTCGGACACGCTCCCCAGGATCGTGATCCTTCGCCACGGAGGGGTCAGATCGAGCTCGCGCTCGCGGAAGGGGAAGGACAGACCTCCACGGACGGCGACGGCGACCTCGCAGATCAGCTCCTCGGACAGCGCCATCATCGTGTGGTAGTCGCCGTACGCCTGATAGAGCTCGAGCATCGTGAACTCGGGGTTGTACTTCTGACCGATGCCCTCGTTGCGGAACGTCCGGCCGATCTCGTACACGCGCTCGAGCCCGCCGACGAGCAGTCGTTTCAGGTAGAGCTCCAGCGAGATGCGCAGCTTGAGATCCATATCGAGCGCGTTGTGGTACGTGGTGAACGGCCGAGCCATCGCGCCGCCGGCCACCTGCTGGAGGACCGGGGTCTCGACCTCCACGAACCCCCGCTCGTCGAGGTACCGGCGAACGATCCGCAGCGTCGAAGCGCGCGCGTGAACCATCTCGCGAGAGGCCGGGTCGCTCGCGAGCTGGAGGTACCGCCATCGTTGCTGCAGATCCGGGTCCTTCAGGCCATGCCACTTCTCGGGCAGCGGCCGCAACGACTTCGTGAGCATGACGAGCCGATCCGCCCGGATCGAGAGCTCGCCCCGGCGCGTGGTCACCACGACGCCCGAGGCCCCGACGAAGTCCCCGAGATCGATCTCCTCGAGCAGGGCGAGGCCGTCCGCATCCAGGTGCTCAGCCGAGCAGTACAGCTGGATGTCGCCGGTGGAGTCGCGCAGGACCAGGAACTCGAGCTTGCCGAAGCTCCGACGCAGCACGATCCGGCCGGCGACGGTCACATGCTCGTCGGTCACCGAATCCGGGGGCAGCGCGGCGTGACGTTCGCGCAGCTCGGCCGTGTGAGCCGTCGGCTCGAACGTCAGAGCGAACGGCTCGATCCCCTTCCCACGCAGGCGCTCGAGGCTGTCCTTGCGGGCTTGAAGGACCTCGCGCTCACGGGCACCGAGATCGTCGGCGTCCGGCGCCGAGTCGTCCGGCTCGTCAGGCATGGTCGGAACCGAGGTTGCGCTCGAACACCAGGCGCAGGCCTTCGAGCGTGAGCCACTCGTCGTGATGCTCGACGGTGTCGCAGTACGGGACGATGAGCGGCGCGAGCCCGCCCGTCGCGACGACCTTCGCATCGCCGCCGAGCTCCTTGCGGACCCGGTCGACGAGGCCGTCCGCCTCGGCCGCGGTGCCGTAGACGAGCGCGGACTGGATCGACTCGACCGTGTTCTTGCCGATCACGGCGCGTGGGGCGTGGAGCTCGACCTGCGGGAGGCGGGCGGTCGAGCTCGAGAGCGCCGCGTTCGAGATCTGGATGCCGGGCGCGATGACCCCTCCCAGGAACTCGCCCTTCTCGGACACGACGTCGTAGGTCGTCGCCGTGCCGAAGTCGATCACCACGACCGGCCCGCCGTACCGCTGGTACGCCGCGAGCGCGTTCACGATGCGGTCGGCACCGACCTCGCGCGGGTTGTCCGTGAGGATCGGGATCCCGGTCCTGGTCCCCGGCTCGACGACCACCGGGGGGAAGTTGAAGTAGCGCTGCACCATCTCGCGGAGCGCCGTCGTCGCGCTCGGCACGACGGAGGCGATCACGACCCCGGTGATCTGGTTCGTGAACGACAGGCCGACCTGCTCGAGCAGCGCGCCGAACACGACGGCCATCTCGTCCGCCGTGCGACGGGTCGAGCTCGAGAGGCGCCAATGGTGCGCGAGGTCGTCCCCGCGGAACACCCCCGCGCTGGTGTTCGTGTTCCCGACGTTCACGGCGAGCAGCACGGCGCCCATCGTGGCACACGCGGGCGGCCGCCGACACGCGGGTCAGGGCGTCGGGAGCAGGAGGTTGTCGATGAGGCGGATCTCGCCGAACCGTGCGGCGACGAGGGCCCGAGCGGGGCGTTCGATCGTGCGAACCTCGGCGAACGACTCCTCGTCGACCACGACGGCGTAGTCGAGCCGAGCCTGCGGTGTCGCCCCGATCTCACGAGCCATCACGGCGACGAGGACCCCGGCGTCGCGCTCGCCGTTCTTCGCGAGCTCGGCGGCCTCGGCGAGCGCGAGGAACAGGCAGCCGGCGCCCGAGCGCTGCTCGGGCGTG
>JBLNAW010000066.1:0-15631 GCA_050259555.1 Solirubrobacterales bacterium | reverse complement strand
CATGCGCGGCGATCTGCCGAGCCTTCGCGAGCACGCTCGCGGTCGCCTCGTGCACCGCCGTCCCGCCGACCTGCAGCGTCCGCGATCCGTACGACCCCTCTCCTCGGACCACGAGCGCGGTGTCCGACTGCAGGACCCGCACACGCTCGATCGGCACACCGAGCGCCGAGGCCGCGAGCTGAGCGAACGCCGTCTCGTGTCCCTGACCCGTCGACGTGGTTCCCACGCGCACCGTGACGACTCCGTCCGCCCCGATCTCGACCGCCCCGAACTCCTTGCGGCCGAAGCCCGTCACCTCCACGTAGCAGCACACCCCGATGCCGAGCGCGACCCGGTCGCCCCGGGCTCGGCGCTCGGCCTGCTCGCGCCGGAGCTCCTCGTACCCGACGATCCGGAGGGCCTCGTCGAGGCCGCGCTCGTACTCGCCGGAGTCGTAGAGGCTGCCGACCGCCGACTCGAACGGGAAGTCCTGCGGTGGGATGAGGTTGCGCCGGCGGAGCTCGACGGGGTCGAGGGCGAGCTCGGCGGCGAGAGCGTCTATCGCGCGCTCGATCGACAGCGTGGCCTCCGGTCGGCCCGCGCCTCGATACTCGGCAACCGGGGTCGCCGACGTCACGACCGATCGCCCGCGCGAGGCCACCCTCGGGATCCGGTACGCACCCGGGAGCATCGTTCGCGTCGTCGGCGGCAGGTAGGCCCCGATCGGGTACGCGCCCATGTCCGCGAGCATGTCGACGCGCATGCCGACGAGCCGGCCGTCTCGCGTGGCACCGAGCTCGACGTCGTGCACCTGCGCGCGGCCGTGGTTGAGGTTGGTCATGCTCTCGGTGCGCGTCTCGACCCACTTCACCGGCCGGCCGAGACGGAGCGCAGCGGCCGCGCACACGAGGTACTCGGGGTAGACGTGGAGCTTCGCCCCGAACCCGCCGCCGACGTCGGGAGCGATCACGTGGATCGCCTCGCGCTCGAGACCGAACCAGTCCTCGAGGTCCGCGCGCACGTCGAACGGGATCTGTGTCGAGACCCAGACCGTGAGGCCCTCGCCCTCGGGGACGACGAGGATCGCGTTCGTCTCCATCGGGACCGGCGCGAGACGCCTGTGGCGGATCCGGAGCCGCGCGACGACCTCGGCTCCGGCGAGGACGTCCTCGTCCCAGGACTCCTCGAAGGCGTGAGCGACGTTCGTGGAGGCCTCGGGGAACAGGAGCGTCGCGCCCTCGGCGAGCGCCGCTTCGGGACCGACCACGGCCTCGCGCGGCTCGTACTCGACCAGAACGGCCTCGGCAGCGTCCTGTCCCTCGGCGACGGTCTCCGCGAGGACGAGGGCGATCGGCTCCCCGACGAAGCGGACCACGTCCCGCGCGAGGAGCGGTCGCGCGAACGGGCCCTCGACGTTGCCCGCCGGCGGGCGCGGCGCGAGGTCGAGGTCGGCCGCGGTGAAGACGGCGACGACACCGGGGAACGCGCGTGCGGCGGCGGCGTCGACGCCGGTGACCCCCGCGTGCGCCATCATGGAGCGAACGAACGTGGCTCGCAGGGCCCCGTCGATGGGCACGTCGTCGACGTACCGAGCCCCGCCCGAGAGGAACCGGGGATCCTCCGTCCGGAGGACCACGCTGCCGAAGATGGAGGTGGACATGCGGCCTCACTCTAGAAGAGGCGTACGCAGGACGATCGGAGCGCCAACCGTCTTGGTGCTCGCGCTCGCGGTGGTGGGCTCCATGTCGACCCCCGCCGGAGCCGCACCGACCATCGTCGCGCACCCCGTCGTCACCGGACTCGACCAGCCGGTCGCGTTCACCTTCGGTCCCGGTCGCGTGATGTGGTACGTCGAGAAGGCGACGGGGGAGGTGCGGACGTATGACCTCGACAGCGAGCGCGACCGCCTCTTCTACGCCGTGCCGGGCGTGAACGCGGAGGGCGAGCGCGGACTCCTCGGCATCGCCCTGCACCCCGACTATCCGATCGAACCGTACGTCTACGTGTACGTCACGCGCTCGGTGAACGGGCACCTCAGGAACCAGATCCTGCGGATCACCGACCGGAACGGGAGCGGCGTCCATCGGCGCGTGATCTTCTCGGCCCCCGCGAGCTCGAGCCCGTACCACAACGGCGGCCGGATCGCCTTCGGCCCCGACGGGCTGCTGTACGCCGTCGTCGGAGACGGTCACGACGCCTCGAACGCACAGGACCTGTCGAACAACGATCGCGGCAAGATCCTGCGGATGACACCGGACGGCGACGTCCCGGCCACGAACCCGAGCGACAGCCGCATGTTCGCCTACGGGCTCCGGAACTCGTTCGGGTTCGCGTTCGACCCCCTCGAGGATCGCCTGTGGCAGACGGAGAACGGGCCCGAGTGCAACGACGAGGTCAACCTCATCGCCAAGGGGTCGAACTACGGGTGGGGACCGAGCGAGACGTGCAGCGGGAGCTCACCCGCGAACACCAATGGAGACGGTCCGGACCCGGTCCTCCCGAAGCTCTTCTACGAGCAGACGATCGGGATCACCGGCATCGCGTTCTGCGACGGCTGCGGGCTCGGCCGGTCGAGCCAGGGTCGCGCGTTCTTCGGCTCCGTGAACGACGGGACGATCACCCGCATCACGTTGAACGCCCGACGCACCGGGATCCGGCGCGACGTCCGCGCGTACACGCACACGTCGAGCGTGCTCTCGATCGAGGTAGGCCCCGGCCACCGGCTCTACTTCAGCGACTTCGGAGGTGTCTACCGCCTCACCCGCACCTGACGCCGAGCCTCACTGGCATCTTCCCGCGCGGTGGGGCTACCCTGGTCGAGAGCACTCACCGCGCCGTCGCATCGGAGGGGGACGCCATGGACATCGGACCGCCGAGGAGGATCATCGAGGTCGAGCCGGTCGACCTGCCGATCCCGGAGACGATCCCCGAGCCCGTGCACGTGCCCGAACCGACGCCGGTCCGCGAACCCGCCGAGTGATGCTCGGCACGCTCGCCCAGGCAGGTCCCGAGACGCTCAGCGAACCGATCCGCGCGTGGCGGACGTGGACGCTGGCGGGCTCCGCCGACGGGTCGGACGTCCGTCTGCTCCCGCTCTTCGGCGAGCGGCGACCGTGGCCCGTTCGATGGCCGGCCCGAGCGTCATGCTCCCGTCGAGGGCGCCACGCGGTGCCCGGCCTCGACTGCACGTGCGGCCTGTACGCGACGCACGGTCTCGACGGCCTCCGGCGATCCCGGGACCCGGCCGTGCTCGGCACCGTGGCCCTGTGGGGACGGGTCGTCGAGCACGCGGCCGGCTATCGAGCCGAGTACGCCTACCCGCAACGCCTGCGGCTGGTGTGCTTCATCTGCTTCTGGCGCGAGGGTCCGGATCATGGCCCGGACTGCGAGGTCGTCGCCCGTCGGCGAGGTGGCCGGCTCGTGCCGCTCTGCGCCCGGGACCTCGAGCTCTGCCGCCGCTACGGGTACCCGATCCGGCGGCTCCTCCCTGCTCGAGCGGTCGAGCAGCAGCTGCTGTCGGCCTACGCGGTCGACGTCCTGCGAGCGATCTGAGGCCGCCCCGCCTCGGAGGGCTGTTCTACGTGTCCGATCCCGGCGCGCCCGGCATCCGGTGCCGGGCCGCGGCGGCCCGCGTCAGACGCTCGCGCAGCGAGAGGGCGGACTCGTCGACCTCTTCTCCCTCGCCCGGGGCGGACTCGGCCGGGGTCGGGGCCGAGGTCGGACGCGCAGGCTCAGGGGCGGGCTCGCGCTCCCTCACGAGATGCGCGAGACGAGATGCGTACGAGGGCGAGGCCTCCTCGATCGCGGGAGCGGCGGTCAGGCTCGCGTCGGCGCTCGCGCTCAGGGCGCGTTGGAGCTGCTCCTCGAGCTCCTTCACGCGCCGGCGCGCTTGGATGCTCTCGGACTGGGTGTTCGCGAGGGATTCCTGCGCCCGCTGGAGCTCGACGATGTCGTTGCGGCGCGCGCTCTCGAGCTCGGCGACCTGTTGCCGCAGGCGTTCGAGGTCATCATCGCCCGCCGACCCCGGAGCCTTCGAGGTCTCGGCTCGGACCCGGTCCAGTTCCGCCGCCAGCTCGGCGCGCGTGGTCTCGGCCTTGGTCGCCCGAGTCTCGGCCGCTGTGGCTCGGGCCTCGATCTCCACCACGGCCGACTCCATCTCCCCGAGCACCGCCTCGAGCGCGGCGGTCCGCTCCACGACGGCCGACGTCGCCGCCGTCGCTTCCGCTTCCTTGGCGGCGAGCGCTCCGCGGACGGCCGTCAGCTCGGCGTCCGTCTTCGCGAGCTCGGCCCGGGCGGCCTCGAGCTCCTTGGCCGTGCGCTCCTGGGTGGCCTCCGCCTCCGGGGCCCTGCCCGCAAGCTGGGTGCGGAGGGCCTCCAGCTCCGTCCGCGTCGACTCGAGCTCCGTGCTGAGCCGCTCCTTCTCGGCGACGGCTCCCTTCGCCTCGTCGAGGGCGCCTTGCACCTCGGTCAGCTGCATCTGAAGGTCGTTCGCCTGGAGCTGCGCGGCGCGGAGATCGCTGGCGGCCTTCTTGCCGTCCTTCGCCTTCCCGGAGCGTTCCGCGCCCTCCGGAGGGGCGGCCGTCGCGGCCTGAGCGGTCTCGAGCAACGCTTCGAGCTCAGCGACACGCTCACGCGCCGTCGCCGCCTCCTGGCCGAGGCCCGTCAGACGCTCCTCGAACACAGCGGCGCGCTGCTCGTGCTCGGCCACCACCTGCTGGAGCTCCCCGGCGCGCCGCTCGTGCTCCTGCGCGAGGCGACGCGCCTCCTCGAGCTCCGTGCCTGCCGACGCGCTCTCCTTCGCGACCGCGAGCTCGGCCTCGCGCTCACCGAGCGCGGCCCGAAGCCGCCCGACCTCTCCGGTGAGGCGCACGCGCTCGGCCTCGGCGGCGTTGAGCTTGTCCTCGAGCTCGCTTCCTCCGGCAGCGACCGCGACGGTCGCCATCCCCGGGACGCCGCGGTGGAGACCCTCGCCGCCGGACACCCGCTGGGCCGATCCCCGGAGCGCGGATTCGGCCCTGCCGGCACGCTCCTCGGCCTGCGCGGCGCGGTCCTCGAGCTCGCGCAGGCGCGCGACCGCTTGGGCGACGCTCGCCTCGGCCTCGGCGGCCGTCGTCTCGGCGGCCTCGGCGCGCTCGGTCATGAGGCGCAGCTGCTCCTCGCTCTTCGCCACCCGCTCGAGCTGGCGCCGATCCGACCGCGACGGCGCGGCCGCCTCAGCTCCTTCGACGGCGACGGGAGCCGGCCGGGCGCGGAACGAGAACAGGAGCCCTGCGACCGCGATCGTGAGCGCGATCACGAGGGCCAGCCGAGCCTCCTGCCATACGTCGGTCGCCTCGGCCTCGACCGCCGCGTACCGCTGGTCGATCTGCACGACGCCCGAGACGCCGAGCGCGTTCTCGAGCCGCAGCGGCACGAAGGTCTGGAACAGCTTCTCGTCCGATCCCGCGAGACCGCTCTTCGGCGCGACCGTGGCCTGCGTCGGCACGCTCACGGTGGTGCCCGACAGCGCCGTCTCGATCTGGGGGTTGTCGGCGGCGACGAAATCGCCGATCTTGTCGCGCTGATCATCCGAGAACACCAGGACCCCGTCGGCGTTCCAGATACGGACGCGCGCCGTGCGGTCGTCGGAGCGGATCCCCGCCTGGACGGTGATGAGCAGCTCGCGGTAGTCGGGGCCGAGGATCGGGGCCTGGACCTCTTCCGGGGTGAGCGCGTCGAACAGGACCGTGTTCGCCCAGTCCACCGCCCGTGCCTGGGCTGCGGCCTCCGCATCGTCGATCGAGCCACGGGAGAGGAACACGCTCGCGAGCAGGGCCGCGAGCAGGACGAGCGTGAGCGCACCCCAGACGATCCGGGTGGCGTTCGCGGCGAGCGACGACCGTGTGCTCATCCCGGTGCAGTGTGACGGCTCGGTACCCCCTCCGGCAACGAGGGGCGGCGGTCGAGCCGCACGTTCCCGTCGGGATCAAATGAGCTCACGGGCGCTCCATCGTGGAGACGACCGGATTCGAACCGGCGACCCCCTGCGTGCAAAGCAGGTGCTCTACCGCTGAGCTACGTCCCCGCCGGAATGATAGGTGCCAGGCCGACGCATCCGTGCGAGGCGGTCCTCACTCGGCGCTGGTGGGAGCCCGCCCCGGCGACGCCTCCGGCTGCGCGCTCGAGGGCGTCGCGAGCGAGCCCGGCGCGGTCCAGATCGGTTCGCCCTCCGCGTCCATGAACTGGAGCACGGGCGTCCCGTCGGACGTGAGTCCCATGATCGCCCGTAGCTCGCCGTCCTTGTTCAGCAGCCTCAGGATCGGAGACCCCTCGGCCGCGAGCCCGAGGCGGGCACGGACCTTCCCGTCCTCGTCCTGCAGGCTGATCGTTGGGGACCCCTGCTGCGCGAGGCTGTAGACGAACCCGAGCTCGCCCCCCTTGTTCCGGAGCGCGAGCGTCGGCGACCCCTCCGTGCCGAGCCCGAACTTCGCCCGCACCTTCCCATGCCGGTCCACCATCGCCATGCTCGCCGAGCCGTCCGCGAACAGGCCGAACGTGGCGCGCACCTTCCCCTCGTCGTCCGCGATCGCGAGACCCGCCGAGCCGTCCGGCTGCACGCCGAACCGCGCACGGAGGTGCTCATCGGGTCCGTAGAACGCCACGAACGGGAAGTCGTCGTTCGTCACGCCGAAGCGTGCGCGGACCTTGCCCTCCGAGTCCTCGATCTCGATCTCGCCCGCACGGATCACCCGTTTCCTCATCACGCTCCTCGTCGTTCCTTCCTGGCCACGGTCCGTACAGCATGGTCCGTGCGCGCGCGCAGCGCAAAGGTGCGGGCTGCGGGCACCGGCGGGGTGACGGTCAGGGGCCGTCGAGGCGTTCCACACGGATCGTGCACGCCTCCAGGCGCTCGGGGTGGGGTTCGACCCCGATCCCGGGACCCTGTGGGACCGCCATCGTGCCGTCGGAAGCGACGATGTGCGGCTCCGTGAGGTCCTCCGTGAAGTAGCGGGAGCTCGCGCTCGTGTCCCCCGGCAGGGTGAACCCCGGCAGCGCCGCGAGCGCGAGGTTGGCCGCCCGGCCGAGCCCGGTCTCCAGCATCCCGCCGCACCACACGGGCACGCCGAGCGCGCGGCACGCGTCGTGGACCCGGACCGCCTCGAGCAGCCCGCCCACTCGGCCCTGCTTGATGTTCACGATGCGGCATGCGCCGAGCTCGAGCGCGGCGCGTGCATCCGCCGCGGAGCGGATCGACTCGTCGAGACAGAGGTCGGTCGCGATCCGGCGTTGCAGCGCAGCGTGCTGCACGAGATCCTCGTGATGGAGCGGCTGCTCGACCATCAGCAGGCCGAGCGCGTCGAGCGCGAGGAACGTGTCGACGTCCTCGAGCGTGTACGCGGCGTTCGCGTCGACCGAGAGCAGGATCTTGGGATGCGCAGCTCGCACCGAGGCCACGCGCTCGACGTCGGTGCCCGGCTCGATCTTCAACTTGATCCGCTGGTACCCCTCGGCGAGGTAGCCGTCCACCTGCTCCAGGAGGTGCTCGGTGCTCGAGGCGATCCCGATCGAGACGCCGCACGCGACGCGCTGGCGCTCGGCGCCCAGGAACGAGGCGAGCGACTCGCCCCGCTCCCGCAACCACGCATCGAGCACCGCGTTCACGAGCGTGGCCTTGGCCATCGGGTTACCCCGGACGCCGGCGAACACGTCCTCGAGGTTTCCCGGCGTCACCTCACCTGCGGCGAAGAGCGCCGGCGCGAGGAACCCGCGGAGCACGATCCAAGCTCCCTCGTTGAACTCCTCGGAGAAGCCCGGGTCCATGCCGGTAACGCACTCCCCCCAGCCCCAAGCGCCGTCCGTCTCGACCCGCGCGAGGATGCACTCCTTCTCCGTCTCCTCGCCGAAGCTCGTGCGGAACGGCCGAACGAGCGGGAGTCCGACCAGGCGCAGCTCGATCGATCGGACCCGGGTCATGCGAACACGTAGGCCGCGTCGCTGGTGAACGCGCGCGCGATGCGGCCGGTCGCCATGCAGGTCTCGATCGCATCCGCCACGGCGTCCCGCCAGGAGCGCGCGAGACCCGGGTCCTGCGACCGCATCTCGGGGTGATCGCGCGGGACGTGGACGAGCACGGGTCCATCTCCCTCGGGCAGGGGGGCGAGCACCGGCCGACCGTCGGAGATGCCGAGCACCGCCGGCGCGCTCGCCGATCCCTCCTCGGCCCGGCGCGGGTTCGCGAGGTCCCACCGGACCACCAGCCGATCGGTCCGCTCGCCGCGATTCACGATGTCGGTCATCTCGCCATAGAAGTCCCGGTGGAAGCGGTCCGCGACCGCCCCGAGCTTCGAGAGGTTCAGCCACGCGTTCCGGGCGATCACCGGGTCGAACGTCCAACGCACGACCCCGATCCCGTGCTCGAGCGCCTGCGCGCGCTGCGCGAGCTTCAGCGCGTACCCCACCCCGCGATGTCGGCGCTCCGGGACGGCCGCGAGCATGTGGGAATGAACGATCAGTCCATCCTGCGCGTCCATCGCGAGCCAGCCGAGCACGTACCCGATCAGCTCGTCACCGTCGAACGCGCCGTAGGGCGGGTTCGCGCTGTCCCCGAGCGCTCGGAGCATCTCCCTCGGGATCAGTTGGTGCTCCCCCCAGGTCGCGATCATCACGCGGAGGATCTCGTCGGCGTCCTCGAGGCGGCCGAGCGGGCGGAGCTCGACGTGTGCGGCGGTCGCGGCCTTCCTCGCGAGCGTCCAGGCGTTCTCGGCCATCGCGGCGAGTGTAGCCGGGACGCGAAAGGACCCGGGCGCGATGCCCGGGTCCTTTCGATCGTTCCGCGTATCGGAGCCTAGCCGCCGGCCGGCGGCGGGAGCTCCTGCCACTCGTCCTCGTCGAGGTCCTGGCCGCGACGACGCTTGAAGACGGCGACGACGGCACCGACGATCGCGGCGATGAACGCGATCTTCATCAGCTTGCTGAAGAAGCCGCCCTTCTTGGTCTCCTCGGTCTCCTCGGCCATGGGGCCCTCCTTTCACCGTGGGCCTGGTTGGACTTGAACCAACGACCTCATCCTTATCAGGGATGCGCTCTAACCAACTGAGCTACAGGCCCGAAGAGGAGCGCTCGGGCCGTCAACCTTGGCCCTCGGGCAAGCGTACGCGGGGTCCGAGAAACGTGTCAATGAGCGGCGCGTGCGCGGCGTCACGCCCAGGTCGGGATCTCGACGTGAGACTCGCGAGGTTCAGCGGCGCTCGGCGAGGGTGACCTCGATCCCGCCGACGAGATCGGAGATCAGGTTGTACAGGAAGGCGATGAAGACGTTGATGAGCGACCAGACGACCACCATCCCGAGCCCGATCGCGAGGCCTCGGCTGAAGAGCCACTGCCCGTTGATGACGAAGCTCTGGTCGGCGAACAGGTCTCGGATCAGGCGCTGCGTCGAGTCGAGCGCTCCGATCGCGCCGAGCATCCCGTAGAGGATCACCCCGGCGCCCAGGATCACGAGCATCACACAGACGTAGAAGATCAGAGACATCTTGAACACCGACCAGGGTCCGACCTTGCGGATCACCACCCGCGCGTGCCGGTGCTGCACCTTCCGCGACGGTCGCGCCGCTGGTGCTCGGACGGCCGTTGGGGTCGGCGTCGCGGCAGCGCCGGCGGGCGGCGTCACCTCGGCAGGTGGGCGACTCGGACCGGGGGCGGGACCGGGGGCGGGACCGGGCTGCTCGACGGGCTGGCTCATCGGCTCGGCCCCTTTCTACGCGGCATTCCGGGGCACGGCAACCATCCCGACCTCATGAGGCACGGTCCGCCGGACCCACGAGCATCCTCGCGTGCAGGGGCGCGACCGACCCGAGGAGCCCGACCGCGATCACCCAGTCGGCCACGCCGGGATCGTCCTGGAGCAGCAGAGCTCCCGCACCGACCGCCGCCCCAACGGCCGCGGCGCAGATCGACGCCGTGCGGGCCGGAAGGTGCCGCCACCGTGCGAGCAGGAGCAACCCGAGGGCCCCCGCCACGACCACCACGGAAACACCGACGCCGGTGCGCACGGAGCGAGATGCTAGCCGGTACCGATGGGCGCTGACCTGGACATCCGACGGGACCTGCTCTGCATCCTCGGCGTCCAGGCCCTCCGTGCCTTCGCGTACGGGTTCGGCAGCGTCGTGCTCGGCACGGCGCTTGCCGCGGGCGGCCGGTCCGATGTGCTGGTCGGCTTGCTGTTCGCCGCGATGCTCGCCGGAACCGCCCTCTCCTCGATCGGCGTCGGGATCGTCGGCGAGCGCGTCGGTCGGCGACGCCTCTACGTGATCCTGCTCGGCGTGATGGGTGCGGCGGGCGCGATCTTCGCGCTCACCGATGCCTACCCGCTCCTCGTGATCGTCGCGCTGACCGGCACGCTCTCGACGGATCCGAACGAATCGGGGCCGATCACGTCGCTCGAGCAGGCGATGCTCGGCGGTGCCCCCGCCGAGGAGCGCGCCCGCGTCTTCGGCCGCTACAACGCCGTCGCGTACCTCGCCGGGGCTCTCGGCGCGCTCGCCGGCGGGGGGCCTGCCCTCTTCCGCCGCTTCTTCCCTGCCATCCCGGCGGACCAGCGCTGGCTCCTGGCCTTCCCGGTGATCGCGCTCGCGTGCGTGTGGCTCGCGCGGGGGCTCTCGCCCCGGGTCGAGGCCGACGGCCGCTTACCCGGACGGCCGCTGGAGCGCTCGCGACGGACCGTCCTTCGGCTCTCCGTGCTCTTCGGGCTCGACGCCTTCGCCGGCGGGTTCGTCGTCTCGACCTTCATCGTGTACTGGTTCCAGCGGCGGTTCGGTGCGAGCGCGGAGACGATGGGCGTCCTGCTGTTCGCGGGCGGGCTCATCCAAGCCGGTTCGTCGGTGGTGTCAGGTCGCCTCGCCGGGAAGATCGGTCTGCTGAACACGATGGTCTTCACGCACCTGCCGTCGAACGTGCTCCTCGCCCTCGTCCCGCTGATGCCGAGCCTGCCGTTCGCCGCCGCTCTCCTCCTGCTCCGGTTCACGCTCTCGCAGATGGACGTGCCGGCGAGGCAGGCCTACGTGGTCGCGATGGTGGACCCGGCGGAGCGCACGGCGGCAGCGGCCTTCACGAACACGGCTCGATACGTCGTCCGCCCGTTCGGAGCGCTCGGAGCTGGGCTGCTGATGCAGGTCGCCGTCGGGGCACCGTTCGTCGTGGCCGGCGTGCTGAAGGTGGGGTACGACCTCCTGCTCTACCGGACGTTCCGCCGGGTGCCCCTTCCCGAGAGCGGACGGGTCAGTCCTCGTCCATCTGCATGATGACGGGGGCGATGGCCACCACGGTCTCGCCCTCCTCCACCCGCATCGTGCGGACGCCCTGGCTCGCCCGGCCGACGCGGCGGATGTCCGCCGCCGGGACGCGCTGCACCTTGCCGGCGCTCGAGATCGTGAACAGGTCCTGGTCCTTCGTTCCCACGAAGGCGCCGGCGAGCAACCCCGTCTTCCGCGTGAGGGTGTGGCCGATCACGCCCTTGCCGCCTCGCCCCTTCACCGGGTAGTCCTTCAGGGGCGAGCGCTTGCCGTACCCTTGCTGGGTCACGCTGATCAGCTCCTCGCCCTCCGAGACCACGCCGAGCGCGATGACCTCGTCCTCCTCGCCGAGCCGCATCCCGATGACCCCGGCGGTCTGCCGGCCCATCGGGCGAACCAGCGACTCCCGGAACCGGATCGCCTGCCCCTTGCGCGAGACCAGGATCACGTCGTCCTTGCCGTCCGTGAGCAGGACGTCGACGAGCTCGTCTCCCTGCTTCAGGTTGATGGCCGCGAGGCCGGTGCGAGGGCTGTCGTACTCGGGCAGCTTGGTCTTCTTCACCATGCCGCCGCGGGTCGCGAACAGGAGCAGCCGGCCCTCGTCGTACTCCTTGAGGTCGATGACCGCGTTCACACGCTCGTCGCCCGCGACACCGACGAGGTTCGCGGCGTAGGTGCCTCGGGCGGTCCTGCCCGACTCAGGGATCTCGTGGACCTTCGCCCGGTAGACCTTGCCCTTGCTGGTGAAGAACAGCATCCAGTGGTGCGTGGTCGTCGTGAAGACGTGCTTGATGACGTCCTCTTCCTTGAGGTTCGCGCCGATCACGCCCTTGCCTCCGCGACCCTGCCGCTTGAACGCGTCGATCGGCTGGCGCTTGACGTAGCCGGCTCGGCTCACGGTGATGACCACGTCCTCCTCGGCGATCAGGTCCTCGACGTCGAACTCGCCCTCGTCGGCCTTCAGCTGCGTGCGGCGCGCGTTGGCGAACCGCTTGCGGACCTCGAGGAGCTCCTCCTTGATCAGCGCCCGGATCTTCTTCGGGTCCTTCAGCAGTGCCTTCAGGTGCCGGATCTTCGCGAGCAGCTCCTGGTGCTCCTGCTCGAGCTCCTCCCGCGCGAGCCGCGTCAGCCGCCGCAGCGGCATGTCCAGGATGTGGTTCGCCTGGATCTCGGAGAGCTTGAACTTCTTCATGAGCTTCGTGCGCGCCTCGTCGGCGTCCTGCGACCCGCGGATGATCTTGATGACCTCGTCGAGGTTCGCGAGCGCGATGAGCAGGCCCTGGACGATGTGGTCGCGCTCCTCGGCCCGCTTGAGCTCGTACCGCGTCCGGCGGGTGACGACGTCGACCTGGTGGTCGACGTAGTAGCCGATCATCTCGGCGAGGTTCAGCGTCCTCGGGACGTTGTCGACGAGCGCGAGCATGATCGCGCCGAAGTTGTCCTGCAGCTGCGTGTGCTTGTACAGCTGGTTCAGCACGACCTGCGGGTTCGCTGCTCGCTTCGTGTAGACGACGAGCCGCATGCCCTCCTTGTTCGACTCGTCCCGGACGTCCGCGACGTCTTTCAGGCGCCCCGCGTTCGCGAGCTCGGCGATCTTCTCCGCCACCCGAGCCTTGTTCACCTGGTACGGCAGCTCGGTCACCACGATCTTCGAGCGGCCCGCCGAGCCCTCCTCGATGTGCGTGACCGCTCGTACCTTGATCGAGCCGCGACCGGTCTCGTACATGTCCTTGATGCCCTGCTTGCCCATCACGATGGCGCCGGTCGGGAAGTCCGGCCCCTTGACGAACCGCATGAGCTCCTCGGGTGTGGACTCCGGGTTGTCCAGGAAGTGCGCGACGGCGTCGATCACCTCACCCAGGTTGTGCGGCGGGATGTTCGTCGCCATCCCGACGGCGATGCCGCCGGCCCCGTTCACGAGCAGGTTCGGGAAGCGGCTCGGCAGGACCGTCGGCTCCTGTTCGTACCCGTCGAAGTTCGGGATGAACTCGACGGTCTCGGCCTCGATGTCCCGCAGGAGCTCGAGCGCCATCGGGGCGAGCCTGGCCTCGGTGTAGCGGTAGGCGGCGGGCGGGTCCCCGTCGACGGAGCCGAAGTTGCCGTGCCCGTCGATGAGCGGCGCGCGCATCGACCAGTCCTGCGCCATCCGGACGAGGGCGTCGTACACGCTCTGGTCGCCGTGCGGGTGGTACTTCTTGAGCACCTCGCCCACCGCCGAGACCGACTTACGGTGCGGGCGGTCGGGGCGGAGGCCCGACTCGAGCATCGACCACAGGATCCGGCGGTGGACCGGCTTCAAGCCGTCGCGCACGTCCGGGAGCGCCCGCCCGACGATGACCGACATCGCGTAATCGAGGTAGGAGCGCTGGAGTTCCTCCTCGAGCCCGACCGGCTCGATCCGCCCCGCGAACAGCGGGGTGGCCCCGCCGCCGCCGCTGACCCGTCGTCTAGACATCGAGGTTCTGGACGTCCTTCGCGTTCTGCTCGATGAACTCCTTGCGCGCCTGCACGTCCTCGCCCATCAAGATCGTGAACAGTCGGTCCGCCAGCGCCGCGTCCTCGAGCGTGACCTGCAGCAGCGTGCGCTGCTCGGGGTCCATCGTCGTCTTCCACAGCTGGTCGGCGTTCATCTCACCGAGCCCCTTGAACCGCTGGGGGTCGAGCTTCTTGCCGTTGCCGTTCTTCTTGCGCCAGGCGTCCCACTCACGCTCCGTGTAGAAGTACAACTCCTCCTTGCCCTGCTTGAGCAGGTAGAGGGGGGGCTGGGCGAGGTAGACGTAGCCGGCATCGATGAGCTCGCGCATGTTCCGGAAGAAGAACGTCAGCAGCAGCGTGCGGATATGCGCGCCGTCCACGTCGGCGTCGGCCATGAGCACGATCCGGTGGTACCGGGCCTTGCCGAGGTCGAACTCCTCGCCGATCCCCGTGCCGATCGCCGTGATGAGCGCCTGGATCTCCTGGTTCTCGAGGACCTTGTGCAGCCGTGCCTTCTCGACGTTCAAGATCTTGCCTCGGATCGGCAGGATCGCCTGCGTCGCGCGGTCCCGTGCCTGCTTCGCCGAGCCGCCGGCGCTGTCGCCCTCGACGATGTAGATCTCGCAGGCGGCCGGGTCCGTCAGCTGGCAGTCCGCGAGCTTGCCGGGCAGGCCGCCGCCCTCGAGGAACGACTTGCGGCGCGCGATGTCCCGAGCCTGCTTGGCCGCCATCCGCGCCTTCGCCGCCGAGGAGCCCTTCGTGACGATCCGCTTCGCATCGCCCGGGTGCTCCTCGAGCCACGTCATCAGGTGCTCGTTCACCGTGGTCTCGACGAGCGAGCGCATCGACGTGTTGCCGAGCTTCGTCTTCGTCTGGCCCTCGAACTGCGGATCCCGGAGCCTGACCGAGACGATCGCGGTGAGCCCCTCGCGCACGTCCTCGCCGAGGAGGTTGTCGTCCTTCTCCTTCAGCAGGCCCTTGTTGCGCGCGTAGCGGTTCACGACGTTCGTGAGGGCCTTCTTCAGTCCCTCTTCGTGCATCCCGCCCTCGTGCGTGTTGATCGTGTTCGCGAACGAGTGGATCGACTCCGCGTAGCCGGTGTTCCACTGCAGCGCGACCTCGGCCTCGCCGCCACTCTCCTTGACCTCCATGTAGACCACGCGGTTGTGCAGCGTCTCCTTGCCCGTCGACAGGTGCTTCACGAAGTCCGCGATCCCGCCCGAGGCCTTGAAGACCTGCTTCACGGCCGGCTCCTCGCGCTCGTCCACCAATTGGATCTCGATGCCCTTGGACAGGAACGCCTGCTCCTGGAGCCGCTCGGCGAGCAGGCGGCGGTCGAACTCGGTCGTCTCGGTGAAGACCTCTGGGTCCGGCCAGAACGTGATGACCGCGCCGGTCTTCGCCGTGGCCTTGCCCTTCGCGAGCTTGCCGGTCGGCTTGCCGCGCGAGTAGGACTGCGTCCATGTCGCGCCGTCCCGCATGACCAGGGCGGTCATCTTCTCCGAGAGCGCGTTCACGACCGAGACCCCGACGCCGTGGAGCCCGCCCGAGATCCGATACCCCTCGCCGCCGAACTTGCCGCCCGCATTCAGCGTGGTGAGCACGACCTCGACGGCCGGCCGACGGTCCTTGGCCCTCGGGATCGGCTTGACGGGGATCCCGCGACCGTTGTCCTCGACCTGACAGGAGCCGTCCTTCCGGAGGCGGACGACGATCTTGTCGCAGAACCCCGCCATCGCCTCGTCGATGGAGTTGTCGACGACCTCGTAGACGAGGTGGTGGAGTCCGCGGATCGACGTCGTCCCGATGTACATCCCGGGGCGCAGTCGGACGTGCTCGACACCTTCCAGGACCTGGATGTCCTGGGCCTCGTAGTGGCTCGGCTTCTTCGTCTTCGGTGCTGCTGC